>DASUVJ010000045.1:0-19542 GCA_036378995.1 Saccharimonadales bacterium (SeqCode) | reverse complement strand
AAACCATTTGGTGTTTTCGGGGCCGTACGCCCGCTCAAGTTCCGCCATCCCGAGGGCTGGCTGCCGTCCTAAAATCGCAATATACATATGTTTTTAGTATATACTAGAATCATGTCTTTTCGATCTTGGCTGAGTGTTGTTACGTTGGTGTTCATTGCGGTCATTATTTATTTCTCTCGGGGGGAGCTGGTTCATGCCTTTGAGTTGCTGTCCTCGGTTAATATTTGGATTCTTTTACTTTTGATTCCGGGCCAATTATTGGTGTACTACGCGGCGGGGGAGATGATTTTTTCGTATTTGCGCGCCAAAAAATCTATAGACGAGGTCCCCGGTCATGAATTGACCCGCATGTCGCTTGAAATGAACTTCGTGAATCACATCTTGCCGAGCGGCGGTGTGAGCGGCGTTTCTTATATGGGGTGGCGCCTCGGCAAGTACGGCGTTTCGCCGGGTAGGGCAACAATGGCTCAGGTTGTGCGCTATGCAATGACGTTCGTCGCTTTTATCGCGCTGCTTGCTATTGCAGTGTTGGTCGTGACGATCGACGGTAATATCAACCGTTGGATTATCCTTGTGAGTTCATCGTTAGTCGGCGTGATGCTCGCGGCGATTTTTGGCGGTATTTACCTGATGGGCAACCAGGCACGCATGGCGGCATTTGCCGGGTGGCTGACGCGTAATACGAACCGACTCGTTCGACGCTTGACGTTCGGCAAGGTGAAGCATGTTCTTAACCATAAAAAGGTCGACACCTTTTTTGACGAAATGCATCACGACTATGAGGCGCTGCGCAATGACAAGGGGATGTTGGTCAAGCCGCTTTTATGGGGCGTGCTTTACACGATTGCGGATGTTTCGCTCTTTTTGATCACGTTCTGGGCACTCGGCGTACCGGTAAACCCTGCGCCGATTCTGATCGCCTACGGAGTTGCGACGCTCGCCGGGTTCTTTGTCGTAACGCCCGGAGGAGCGGGTGCCTACGAGGCGATCATGGTGGCATTTTTGGCTGTGGCCGGGCTAAGCCAGGGAACGGCAATCGCCGGGATTGTTTTGACTCGCGTTATCCTGCTGCTAGGTACGATCATTTTGGGTTATGTATTTTATCAACACGCGATTTTGAAGTATGGAAAAGGCAAGTCTCCAATTAAGCGTTAGTGATTTTATTGCTGCGACCAACCAAACGCTGGAATATGCGTACCCGAGCGTCGATGTCGAGGGTGAGGTCGCCAGCTTTAAGATAAACCAGGGCAAGTACGTCTTTTTTGATCTTAAAGACGAGGGTGGCACGGTCAATTGTTTTATGTCTCTTTGGCAGCTGCGCGTACCGATAGAGGACGGCATGAAGGTGATCGTGACGGCAACGCCCAAGCTGACGCCGTGGGGACGGTTTAGCCTTACTGTCCGAGCTATTCGCCCGAGCGGAGAGGGAAGTATCAAGAAGAGTTTTGAGCTTTTAAAGGCGAAACTCGAAAAAGAAGGGTTGTTTGCTGCCGAGCGCAAACGTCCGCTGCCGGCTGAGCCTGCGCACGTTGCGGTCATAAGCAGTACGCAAGCGGCGGGGTATGCTGACTTTATAAAGATCGTGAATGATCGCTGGGGCGGTGTACGATTTGACGTAGCCCATGTGCAGGTACAGGGTGCAGATGCACCGGATCAGATAATCCGTGCGTTAAAGTACTTTAATTCGCAGGAGGAATTGCCCGAGGTTATCGTGTTGATTCGCGGCGGCGGAAGCGCGGATGATCTGAGTGCGTTTAACGACGAGCTACTCGTGCGTGAAATCGCGACAAGCCGCATTCCAACACTGGTAGGTGTCGGACATGAAGTGGATGTCAGCCTGGCCGACATGGCTGCGGATGTCCGCGCGGCAACGCCTAGCAACGCGGCTCAGATTCTTGTACCCGACCGTAAGGAGCGTATCGGGCAGGTCCGCCGGCAGATTCAGATGCTTCTTCCGCGTACGGAACATGCCATCGATCATCAGCGAATGCTGGTCGCCGGAATGCTGCGGAATAGTCTGGAGCTGGTGGATCGTCAGATTGAAATCCGAATGGATAGCACTGAGAAGTTACGAAGGGTTTTAGCAGAGCTCGATCCGAATAAAGTACTTGCTCGAGGTTATGCGCTGCTTCGGGGAGATGAATCTCCGGGCAGTATGCTTGAGATCGAAAAACGAGACAAAATAATAACGGCGGAGGTGCGACATGTCCACGAAAAGTAATCAGACCATACAGCAAAAAACCGAGGCATTGAACGATCTTGTCGCCTGGTTCGATAGTGACGAATTTGAGCTTGAAAAGGCGCTCGAAAAGTTCAAGGAGGCCGAAACACTCGCAACCGAGATCGAGCGTGACCTGCTTGAACTTAAAAACGAGGTGACTGTTCTTAAACAAAAATTTGACGAGTCCGCATAATGTGGATTATCTGGCTGATAGCCGGTGTGGTGCTGCTGTTTGGATTTGTGGTCTTTTGGGGCGCACCGTATGTACCTTCTAAAAGACGTCATCTGGAAGATGCACTCGATACGCTTGTAAAACTTGATAAAGACGACCTGCTTGTAGATATCGGCTCGGGTGATGGGGTAGTGCTGCGCCAAGCTGCCAAACGCGGAGCTAAGGCAGTCGGATATGAACTGAATCCTGCGCTCGTAGCTATCTCGCGGTTTTTATCCCGTAATGATCCCAGGGTAAATACGTATCTTGCTGATTTTTGGAAGGTAACGCTACCGGATGAGACGACGGTTGTCTATGTTTTTGGCGAATCCCGCGACATCGCAAAAATGGCCAAAAAAGTAGAACAGGAAGCAACGCGGCTGAAGCGCCCACTGCTTTTTATCAGCTACGGATTCCAGCTGAAAGACTGCAAGATCGAAAAGCGTACGGATACGCATTTTCTTTACAGAGTAGAACCTTTACAGCCTACGAAAGCACAAGTATAATAACCGCCATGAAGACTTATAAACACAAATACGAGCACGGTGCTGTCAGCGGATCGATGATCGCGATCATCGGCCTGATCGTACTGGTACTGGGCGCAGGATCAATGGCGATCTGGGCGTACATTAATTACAGCGAACAGAAGACCAATGTCGATGGCAAGATCAAACTCGCAGTTGCCGAAGGTAAAAAAGAACAGGCGGATGAAGACGAGAAGAAATTCGCCGAGCGCGAGAAAGAGCCGCTTCGCCAGTTTGCAGGGCCCGACGATTACGGTCGTTTGACTTTCAATTATCCTAAGACATGGAGTGTCTACGAGGCAACCAACGTCGCTAAAAACGGTGGCGCGTACGAAGCCTACCTCAGCCCGATTGTCGTTCCAACCATTGCAAGCGACCAGCAGTTTGCACTTCGTATTACGATCGAAGAAAAAGACTACGACCAGATCGTTAAGTCGTATGAATCACTCGTAGAAAAGGGCGACCTTCGTTCAAGCGCAACGAGCGCCAACGGACACAACGGTACTCGTCTTGATGGTAACTTTACCAAAAATATTCGCGGTTCGGCAGTTATCTACAAGATTCGCGACAAAACTGTCACGCTTCGAACGGACGCAGATACGTTTAAACCAGACTTTGAAGCACTGATTAAAACAATCGACTTCAATAGCTAATCCTCGATTTTATTCCCTCGGCCATGCTACACTAAAAGGAGTATGAGAGGGGAAGACACGAGGGTATTGCAGGAGCAAGATGGGCCACTAGGTGGCCTGTCTTTTGTTCAGGCGGCAGCTCATGAGCTGAAGGGGCCACTGGCGCTTGTGCGGCAGCTTTCATTGGGTCTGGAGGCGGGCAACCTCAGCGAGGCCGAACAGCTAAAAATGCTGCGCCAGATAACACTAACAAGCGAACGAGCGCTCCGTCTGACAACCGATCTGACCCGCTCTTCTCGCCTGGAAGACAGTCTCTTTGAGCTTGAGCCGCTTAATCCTCAGCAGATATGCGAAGAAGTGGTTCATGAGCTGACTCCGCTTTACGCAGCAAAGGGAAGGGAAATCCGTGTCGCGACCCGTCGCGGCCCACTACTTGCCGTTGCCAACCGAGATCTTTTGAGGCGGATTGTACTTAATTTTGGCGACAATGCACTGCACTATGGCAGCCCTGATGCGCCGGTTGAAATCCGCGCTCAAACTAAAGGCGGCGGACAAAGTATTCGCATTGGCGTACGTGATTACGGCCCGGCTGTGCCGGTGGATGTTTGGCGGCGCCTACAGGAAACGCTTGGCACGCATGCTCAGCTGCTGCACGCCCGTCCGCAGAGCAGTGGACTCGGCCTATACGTTGCCGGTCAGTTTGCTGGCGCGATGCAGGGAAGAATCGGCGCGACCCGCCACCGCGACGGCGCTACCTTTTATGTTGATATGAACGCTTCGACGCAGTTGAGTTTACTATGACGCATCGTCCGCTTGTGGTCATTGTTGAAGACGACGAGTGGCTGGCGCAGCAGCATGCACGGTCGCTGGAGGCTGCCGGATTTATGACCGACACGAGTGCGCATGCGCTCGAAGCCATCGAAACGATCGACGCCAAACGACCGGATGCGCTTGTTCTGGATGTTTTTTTGGCAGGTCCAAACGCGTTTACTTTGCTGCACGAACTGCGCTCGCATGCCGATCTTGCAAGCATTCCGGTGATATTGTGTACCAACAGCGCGGACACGATTGCCGAAGAGGACGTCGCAGCTTATGGCGTGAGAGCGGTGCTTGATAAAGCCACGATGCTTCCGGGTGATCTTGTCGCGGCCGTAAAAAAGGCCGTGCTATGAGTACGGTCCGCACGCGTGCCATCGTACTCCGTCGTACAAATTACGGCGAGGCAGATCGAATATTGCAGCTGCTTACCCCAGAAGGCAAACGAAGCGTTATGGCTAAGGGTGTTCGACGCGAAAAAAGCAAACTCGCCGGCGGCATTGAGTTGTTCGCGGTTAGCGATATTGTGATTAACGAGGGCAAGGGTGATCTGGGTATTCTGACCTCAGCGCGACTGGTGCAATTCTACCGTCATATTCTGGAAGACTACGACACGATGCAGTTTGGCTACGAGGCCGTAAAGCAGGTCGCAAAGGCGAGCGAAATGGTTGATGAGCCGGAATGGTATGATGTTTTGAGCGAGGTTTTAATGGCACTTGATGCTCTCGGGATTTCGCGGCAGTTAATCCAGACTTGGTTTTACCTGCGCTACTCTCAATTGCTTGGTTACGAACTGAGTCTTGTGCACGATATTAACGGAGAAAAACTATCTCCTGATAAAAAATATACCTACGATGTAGGCGAAAAGGGTTTGAGAGAGTCGGCGAACGGAGAGCTGGGAGCTGATCATATCAAATTTTTGCGGCTTGTCAGCGCAAAACCGCTAAAGGTATTGGCGCAGATTGGTGGCTTAGAGCCGATCTTGCCTGATTGCTGGCTGGTTGCAAGGCAGCATGCCGCAATCTAGCAGGCTGTAAACGCCTGTCGCACCCCGTGTGGAGTGCGACAGGGTTCACGTACTGCGGACCCTTCGCCGGGAAAGGTCAGACCCGCTGGGGCTCGGTGTCGGGCCGGCGTGCGGAAGCTTCTTCGAGCTCCAGATGCATGCCCGCCCACCACGCGGCGACCCTGTAGCGCTTGCCCAGGATGCGCTCGGTCAGCGGCACGCCCCGCAGGTGTCGCTTGGCTCGACCGTCCAGCGCAGTGAAGCGCAGACGGGCGAAGGCCAGACGGACCTCGGGGTCGCAGTCGCCGGACTGCGAGCGGTAGCGGCGAACCTCTTCGGCAGAGCCGTCACCGGGCCGAAGTACTTCGGTGGCAACGGCGAGCATCAGGGGGAGCCGCCGGCAGGCACAGGGACGCTCGTCGTTGGCCTCGGCAGCGTGGCCGAGAACGGTACGCAGGTGTCCGGAGTCCTGTGCGGCGTCTTCGAGCAGGAGCGTCAGCTCCCGGATGTGGGCGTCACACGGGTCACCATCGGTCGCCTGGGCAGCCGTCGTCATGAGGGTCATCCTCGTTGTCCTTTCCGGTGTCGGAGCGAGTAGTGAACTATCATCTTTATATCACGCCTAAGCTTTATTTATCAAGCAAATTGAAGTGCCCGCCCTGGGAATGTTGCGTCCAGGACGGGCAGTGGCGGCACCTCCTCTCGTTGTCGTGAGGGTAGAATCGGAGGGGATCTGGATCAGCGTCGGGCGAGCCGAATGGCAAGTGGCCGGCAGGCCACCAGGAGCACGATCTGGCCCAGGCGCTTGATGTTGTCATGCCTGATCGCTAGCGGGATGGCCCTTCGTGCCAGCTTTACGCGCTCGCGAAGGCTGGCAACCTCCATCCAGTGCACAAGGTTGTTGAGAATGTAGATCGGCGGGGTCTTCTCGTGCTTCAGGATCATGTCGGCCCGGCGGAAGTTCGTGACAGCGCTCCATGTGTTGCCAAGCCGTGCCTCCAGTCGCCCCACGAACCCGAGCGTGACAGCGTGCTCCACGACGCTGCTCTCCAGGAGTAGTCTCAGTGACTCGTCGAGGCACTTCCGGGCGTCAACGTATCTGCCTTGAGTCAGCGGGACCATCGACCAGTCCCGCATGATCCGGCCTTTGTCGATATCGTTCGTCGCGACCGTGTAGGCCCGGCTGAACGCCTCGGTGGCCAGCTCGGCATCACCCAGCATCCGCCAGCAGATCCCGATGAGCTGCAGAATCTCGGACGTGGGTTTGGTGCCGAGCTCTTCGAGTACTGCTTGGAACACTTTCAGTGCGCCCATGGTGTCGCCCGCGTTCAGCTGGGTGCTTCCCGCGGTGATGGACTCCTTGTATGTATCCATGGCTTCCTCTCAAAAAATCAACGAACAAACAAAATAGTGCCAACTATATTATAAAATAATTTTGACAATAAAAAAATCCCGTAAAGGGATGTGCGGTCCGCCCCGGGGATGTAGCTTCCGGGGCGGACCTTGGTGTACGCGGTGTCTCTCAGAGATTCGACTTACTCGTCGTCGACCTCGTCCAGCACTCGCTGGGCGTCTTCGCCCCACTGGTCGAGCTGCTGCTTGCTGTCAGCCAGGTTGGCCGCAGCGTCGACGAGGTTGGTCGCGGGGCGGGTGCCACCGGTCTGAGCGGGCTGAGACATTCGTCCTCCGTGGTTCAGACAACAACTACCGTACAATATTTTATTATAACATAAAATCAATAAATATACAACACAAAAACGATATTTCTGACCTCAGACGACATCTGTTATAATCAGGAGATTATGGAAGAAAAACGCACCACCCTCGAAGATATTGTCAGCCTTGCAAAACGCCGCGGTTTTGTTTACCCGGGCAGTGATATCTACGGATGGGAATCAGGACTTTACGATTTTGGTCCGAATGGTGTGGAGCTTTTAAACAACATTAAGAAGTCTTGGTGGAAGGCGAATATCTACGATCGCGACGACTATGTCGGCATCGATTCGGCTATTTTTAAACATCCGAAGGTATGGGAGGCATCCGGTCATGTTGGTGGATTTTCTGACCCGCTTTCAGAGTGTAAAGTTTGCCATACGCGTATTCGCGTCGATAAGGAGCTCGGTGCTGTCGGCGTAACAGCAGACGAAAAAATGAGCGAAGAAGAGCTCAATAGGCTGTTCGACGAGAACCGCGACAAGATCAAATGTCCAAAGTGTGGTAACAAGGATTTTAGCGACGTAAAACCGTTTAACCTGCTTGTTAAATCGAATCTTGGTGATTTTACGGGCGAGGATAAGCGGCCGGTGTATCTGCCGGGTGAGGCGTGCCAAGGTATATACCTCAATTTTAAAAATGTCGTCGATACGATGCCAGTAAAGATTCCGTTTGGTATCGCGCAGATTGGCAAGGCGTTTCGCAATGAGATCAGTCCTCGTAACTTCCTATTCCGTACTCGTGAGTTAGAGCAGGCTGACACGCAGTACTTTGTGCGCCCTAACGAAAATAAAGAGGCATACGAGCGTATCAAGAGTGATCGTTGGAATTGGTATCTTTCACTTGGTATTAAAGAAGAGAATCTTCGCTGGAAGCAGCACGACAATCTAGTATTTTACGCGTCGGACGCATGGGATATCGAATATAACTACCCGTCACTTGGTTTCGATGAGGTAGAGGGTGTGCACGACCGAACAGATTATGACCTGACACAGCACATGAAATTCTCGGGCGTTGATCTTCGCTACACCGATCCGGTTACCCGCGAAAAATACATCCCATGGATTCTTGAGACATCAATGGGTATGGGCCGTATCTTCCTGGCGGTGCTTAGTGACGCATATACAGTAGAGGAACTGCCAAACGGCGAAAGTCGCGTAGTCTTAAAGCTGAGTCCAGAGCTGGCGCCGGTTAAGTACGCCGTCTCGCCGCTGCTTAAAAACAAGCCGGAACTTGTCGAAAAGGCTCGCGAGGTGTATCAAATTCTCAAGAAGAAGCATGGAAATGTCATGTGGGACGATAACGGAAACATCGGTAAACGTTACCGCCGCCAAGACGAGATCGGTACACCATACTGTGTTGTTATTGATTTTGACACGCTTGAAGACGGAACGGTGACCATCCGTGACCGTGACACGACAGAGCAGACGCGCGTTGCGATAAGCAGCCTCTAAATATGGATAAAATACGGAAGTTTGTCTCGGAATTCGGCAACACGTCTTCGAGCCTGCTTCTTATTACGGCCGTTATACTTAACCAGTCGAACGAAAAGTTGCTAGAAGGTGACTTCGTTCGCCTGCTAGTGGTCTGTTGTTTTGTCCTGCCGATACTCTTTTTGGGTATTCGCGGCTTGTTTGAGGTACGGCATGCAGTTAACAAGAAGGTTATTCGGGATGATCTCCAAGAGTCGTCTGTAAAAAGTGGACAAGATCTGCGAATGGGCATTTTGCCTACGGATAAAGCGCTTCGTGCGGCCTACGAACTTTTAAAAGAAGAAACGATGGAGTGGTCAAAAGATGCTGTTATCACCGATTTTAAATACGACGCGCAAATTACTAAAAAAGGGCTGAAGATCTGGAGCTATGATCTTTCATACAGCTCCGCGTGGAAGGGCGTCCACGGTCATAAAAAAATTAGCAGCCTCGAAGCGATGAACGGCTATTCGGCTCATTTTCAGGCAACCGAACCTTTTGCCGAACAATCTCAGCAGCCATTTTACGAGCGCTATCCCAAGTGGAGAAAAGCTGCACTGATGGCTATCGATAAGGTTATTGATGAGATCGACCAATCGTATGCGATATATATTAACACCGACTCGCTGCAAAATTCACAGATGAGCATTCGAATTTCATATGACCGAAGGCGCGTTGCAATGACACGGGACTTTTACTATGACGGCAAAGAGCTGATGGCTCGTTTTGATAACACGAAGTTTAAAATTTAGATTTTTAGTTTTTTGGCGGGCGTATAATAGGTCTATGGCGTCATGGATAAAAGCTATCATATCTATCGTACTCCCGTTTATTGCCGCAGGTATCGGCAACCTAGCGACGCTTCCTAATATTCCATCATGGTACGCCGCTCTCGATAAGCCGTGGTTCAATCCGCCTAACTGGATTTTTGGACCTGTCTGGACAGTTCTTTATATCCTAATGGGAGTAGCACTGTTTCTTGTTTGGAGTAACCGTAAGTCTGCACCTCGAAAGGCATATATATTCTTTGGCAGTCAGCTGATCTTGAACGCGCTTTGGAGCCAAGTGTTCTTTGGTCTCCACTGGACTTGGGGCGGTGTGCTCGTCATTGTAAGTCTGCTTATATTTATCGTTTTGACAATGAGGGAATTCGCGCGAGTATCTAAAGTCGCGGCAGCGCTGCTTGTGCCATATGTGGGGTGGGTGCTGTTCGCCACGGCGCTTAACGTATCACTAGCGGTGATAAATTAATGAGCCGGAAGATACATGTTAACGATTCGTTTCAGACTTACAGTTATGAGCTGAGTGAGCCCGAGGGCGAGAACTTTGACCCAGAATTTAAACCAGATCTAACGCCGGCGCAGATGTTGGAGCTGGGTGTTTTTGGTGCGAATTATTTTCAGGGAGAGTATGATGAACTGCCAAAAGCATGGCTAAAAAACGCAAAAATAGCGGATCATCACGATCCGCGGCAAAATTATTTTAAAATCGATGCCAGCCAGCCGCTTGCCGAATGGCAGCGCAAAGGCTGGATTTACGAAGAAGACCCTCGAGGGTGGTTTCAGTGGTACTGTCGGTATTATATGGGCCGGCGGATTCCAGGCGAAGACCAGCGCCAGATAAAGCGCTGGAGAAATATGCGACGGCACGAGGCTCAGATTGCGCATAACTGTCAGGCTGGTGATATGACGTGTCGGCCACGGCAGCGTCAGGCTTTGCTTCACTGGGCGTACGATACACGAAAAATATAAGCTCAAGGGGTGAGGCAGCCACCCGGCGGATCCTTGTGGGATCCCGCCAGATGGCCGCGAAGCCCGAGTTGAAGACTCTACTCACACGCCTACCTTTACCTTGTGGGGTTGCCACTCGGTTTGATGCTGCGTCAGAAAGCCGTGCCAGAGCAGCACGACGCTCAGCCACAGGTCGACCAGTGTTGCCAGCGGACAGAGCAGTACGAAGCCGGCGATCTGCCGGCCCGCGGACTGTCCGTCCCGCTTGACCGCAAGTGTCAGCAGCCCCCGTACATACCCCAGGATCAGCAGGTAGCTGATGAATGCCCAGGGGATGTAGCCGTTTACGATCGGGTCGATCACGAGCAGGAGCGGGATTGCCGCCGACTGCACGATGAACGCCACCGTCTGGAAAACGGTTAGGAGCCAGAGGGCACTTGTCGGGCGGAACCCGCGGATCACCCAGAGCGTACCGAGCCAGTGCGTGCGCCACCATCGACTTTGTCTGTCGCAGGCGTGCCGCAATGATTCGGGGAGCAGGGTGGTTCCGCTGCACTGCGGGCGGAAGACAGTCTTGCCTTCCAGTGCTGCGAAGCCTGTCAGCATGCGGTCGTCACCAGAGGTGACTCGGCGACCGCGAACGGTCTGCGACAGGTAGTTGCCCAGGTAGCGCCTGACGACCCACGTCCGGTAGAACGCAAGCCCGCCGCGGTTAGCGGCTACGGCGCCAAACCTGGAGCCGGCCACCCGTTCGACCACGAGGGACGAGACGAAGTGGATATCCAGGATCCGGGTGAGGAAGTTGCGGTCGTGATTGCGGCCGTAAAGCAAGCCGCCGACCGACATGACTTCCGGGTCTCTGAACGGCCGAAGACCCTCTCTGACTGCTTCAGGTTCGAGAACCGTGTAACAGTCGAGCGTGAGGGTGATATCGGCGTCCAGCTCACGGATGATCGCTGCACCGTGAGCTTCGCGCTTGTCGGGGCGGCTCCTTCTTACGAACTCGGTTCGCGGGATCGAGGTGGACGACTGCCATGCCCGGAATGCCTCTTCCGTTCCGACGCCAGGTGTGCCGTTTTCGACGACATACACGGCGGCGATCGGGTTGACGTGCCCCTTGCGGGACAGTGGCAATTGCCGGTCAAGGCTGTCGAGCATCGCCCGAAGCGCCATGGCGCTGCCGTCTCGCGTTGCCACGATGACGACGACCGACGGATGTCGGTACGGGTGCGGCGGACTTCGGGTTGCTCGGGGCTCTTTGCCGATGGTTGCCATCGTCACGTTGAACGCGAGCCAGGCAAACATGACTACCAGAAGCAGGCTGCGCCAGTCTGGAACCAGGAGGATCGCGCCATGGATGACGGCAAGCGCCATTACCATGACTCCGATGACCCACGAGAGGGCTTCGGCTCGGCTCCTGGAAAAGCCACTGTAGGGAACGTGGGGGGACGGCTTCTCCATGACTGCCGAATCACTCCTGTTCTGTGAGATGTTCGTGCACTTTACGTGCAGTCTCGGACGAGTAGGGAACGGTTCTGATCGGGGCGAGACGTCGTATCAGTAGCGCAACGCCACCGATAACGAGTACTACCACGACCACCATTCCCAGGTTGATCAGCGGCCCCCAGATCGAGGGATCGTCGAAGCCCGGAGGCATAGGCACCTTCCTTTGATAGGCGGAGGAATCTTCTTATCAAGCTTCGCTTCAGCGGTAGCCGGGTTGCGGCGCGCGAAGCTTTTTTATAATACTACGCATAAGAGATGTTTAAAAATAATGACAAAGTCGGATTGACCGACAAGCAGACTCTCACCGCGTGCGCTTCGCCCGCCAGGGACGAAGCGCACGAGGATGGGCGCAGGCTCAGCCCTGATGTGAGCCCTTCGCCTTGAGTGTCTGCAGAAGCCACCTGACTGACTTCGTGACGGCGTCCTCGATCAGGATGCCGCGGTCGATCATGTCGGCTTCCATGGGAAGGGTGAAGGTCACGCGGAGGATGAGCGAGCACCTATCCTGGAGGACTATGTAGCGCTCCGTGTAGTAGACGGAGTCGGTACTCGGTGCGGCCTCGGGCTCGAACACTCTGAGTTCGAACTGCGTCCTGTTGACGACGCCGCGGATGTAGTCGGCGAACGCTTCGGGGGTGACTGCTTCCAGGTGTGCGGGGCACAGGGAACTCAGGTCGACGTTAACGGAGAGCGTGCCATCTGCGACGGGACGGTCTCCCTCGTGTACATATGCTTCGCGTGTATGTGTCACTTACTCCAGCTTTCTTACGGGAGGGCATCTGCTTGTCGGTTGGGCTGCCGGCCCTAGGGCCGGCAGTTAAATTATTGTATAATCGAAGCTAGTTTTATGCAAATAATGTAAAAATCAAAAAGATTTTTTCAGCCACCTCTTAAAAGCACACATCAGGCGTATCTTGCAAGGGCATTTCAACAAGCTTACAATAGAAGTAACCTTGTTGGGAGGAACGTGTAACGATATGAACGAAGAAGAGTCACTCAAAATGAGTCAGGCACCTAACGACATATATCCAGACCAACCGTCTACGTACGATCGCCTGATGCGCCAAAGTAAGAAGCTTGGGGGAGTGGCAACAACGACGCTCCACGACGTAAAGGAGGCGCTTAACCGCGAGATTACGCTCCCTATGTCACACTCCCATACGCCGCTTCGAGATCGCATGAGTAGGCGCCGCACGAAAAGCCGACACCAGGCTGAGCTGGAGCGGGCGGCGCAGCTACGCCAGACCGTCCAAAAGGCTCATGAAGTACTTGCGAGTGTCGACACGGTGTTTCCTGTAACGCTCTTTCCGGACACGATCGTAGTTGACCGCTCGAAGATAAGCATCCGAAAACGCAGCTTTTTCTTGACTTCAAGCGTGATCAGCTTCCGTATCGAAGATGTACTAAATGTTACCTGCGGCGTAGGGCCGATCTTTGGCTCGCTTACCATCGCAAGCCGCGTGATGAGTTCGATCGACCATTTCCAGATCGATCACTTGTGGCGAAAAGATGCGGTCTTTTTGAAGAACCTGATACAAGGCCACATTATCGCCAGCAACAACAAGCTCGAAACTGATCAGTTGTCGGTTGAAGAGATGATCGAGACACTCTACGAGCTCGGTATCGACTCTGATTCATAAGTTGTTTGCGCTATACTAAAACAATGATTACTTACTATACCGACGGGAGTGCCAGTCCTAATCCCGGACCCGGCGGATTCGCCGTAATTAAAGATCTTCAGCCGCATATTTTAGGCAGCGAGCCAGGCGAAACTACCAATATTCGCATGGAAGGCCGCGCGATTATTGCCGCGCTAAAAGATGCCGAGGGTGCTGAATGTCAGATTTATACTGACAGTGAATTTTGGATCAATGTCATCACCAAATGGAGTATTAATTGGGAGAAGAACGGCTGGAAAAAGAAGGGTGGCGAGATTAAAAATCTTGACCTCGTTAAAGAAGCCTGCCCGTTATACCGCGAGAGCCGGGCGACGCTTATTTGGGTGCGCGGCCACAATAACGACGAGGGCAATGAACTCGCTGATGAATGGGCAAATAAAGCCCGCGAAAAGCACTTAAAGGGCTAATATGCACGATCGGATCGCTCAGGTAAAGACAATGCAACTCGCCACGGTAAGCGGTGATCAGCCCTGGGTCTGTACGGTGTACTTTGCGCTTCACGAAGGGTGCTTTTACTGGCTGAGCGAACCAGAGAGGCGCCATAGCAAGGAAATTGCCGATCATGCTAAGGTCGCTGCTGCGATTGTTCTCAAGCAGGATGTTCCGGTCACCGGCGTGCAGATGCAGGGTATGGTTATGGTTGTCGATGACATTTTAGAGGCAGAGACAGTGCTGCCGCTGTATATTGGTAAATATGGCCAGGGCGGCAAATTCGTCGAAAGGTTGAAGCTGGGTGCCAATAAGCATGTTCTATATAAGCTCGCCCCAAATAAGATTATGTTATTCGACGAAGACGCTAGCCCGGATAATCCTTACCGGCAAATTACGCTGTAGTTGACATGCGGAAATAAAGGAGCATAGTGGGTTTTAGAATATAACGCGAGCTCTAGCGAGTGCGAGCGCTTTTTTGCGTTTGCCACCACTAGCCCAAAAGGAGCACCATGGCCGAAAGCCTCCATGAATCACCGGATATTTACATTAACGGACGACCTATTCGCGGGCGAACGAACCGTCGAGAAGACGGGTCCTATGAATCTCTCGATCTTATGGAGATAGAGGCCGGAAAGTCTGTGCTTATTGTTGATCAAAATGGCATTCGGGAGCTGGTAAAGACAGAGGGCGACGAGCATGCTTCCTCTCTAGAGAACTGGCAACTTCCGGCGGAGCCTGAGCGCGAACTTGGCGATAGAGCGGTACGGCTCGTACTTCTTGAACCTAATCCTACCGGCGGCAGCTCATTTTTGACGCCTAGTGTCGTGCTTCGTGAAAGAATGGAAGTCGGATATATTGACGAGGATGAGCCGAACGTTATCAAGAGCCTCGGTGTCGCAGCAGGAATCCTTACTCGAACTGCTGAAGAAAAGGCGGCGCTCCAGGAGTCTGTGCGCCAGTCCGTCTCAAATTAAGACAAAAAGAAACCCCCGGCACCGGGGAACGCACGGCGTTGTGCGTTCGACCCGGTCCGGGGTGCGGTTTCTTCACTGTCGCTCGACGAGCTCGGCCATGTGGAACTCGTGGCGCGACCGACCCTCGGGGCCGTTCGCTCGCGCGAGCATCTCGATCAGCGGCTGGCGGTCGCCCCAGTTCAGCATCACCAGGATGTCCGCGGCTCCGTACGTGCCGGAACCGTAGAAACCGCAGTTCATGCTGGAGACGCGCATCAGCCAGGTCTTGCCGTCGGCGGCGGTGCCGAGAGCGGTGAGGGTCTTCGAGTACTGGTCGACGACCACGCTGCCCCAGGTGATGCCCAGGTAGGTGTGCAGGATCTGGCGGACCCCTCGAACGGCGTCGTCCGAGTTGCTGGCGATGACGTAGAGCATGTTGGTGTCACTCGTGTCGTCCAGCAGGATCCGGGGGCGGCCGGAGGTCGTCTCGATCTCGGTGGTGCGGGCAGTGCTAGCCATGAGGCCTCACTCTCGTCGGTGTGAAGGAACGTTATTATATTATAGCATATACATTATGTATAGTCAATTATCTGTTCGTGCTATGATGAAGGTATGCAAATGATTCTCGCACCGTCAAAAACCATGGATATGACGGGCCAACTTCCGCAGGGTCTGGATACCTCTACGCCAGCGTTTTACGACGAAGTAACGGTTTTAGTCTCGCATCTTCAAAAGAGGGAAGACATACAAAAGTTCATGAAGATAAGCCCGGCTCTTGCCGAAAAGGTAGCCGGCATGTACCGTCATTGGGGTGAAAAGTCAGCTCCCGCGATTTACGCCTATGTCGGCGATGTCTATAAAGGCTTCCATGCTCATACGCTTACAAAAGAGGATCTTGTGTGGGCAAACAAACACATGATTATCATGAGCGGACTTTATGGGGTAGTGCGGCCGTTTGATGCAGTTTCGCTGTACCGTCTCGAGATGAAAGCGGCTCTGCCTGTCAACGGTGCAAAGGATCTCTATGAATTTTGGGATAAAAAACTTGCCGGGTATACGGATACGGTCGCGGACGGCATTATTTGTAATTTAGCGTCAGACGAATACGGCCGGCCGGTAACGCGTTACGCAAAAAGCCGTGTAATCACTCCTGTTTTTCTGGACAATAAAACGAACGGGAAAGTCGGTACCGTGCCGATTTACAGCAAAATGATGCGCGGTGTGATGGCAAGGTGGATCATTGACCATAGGATAGTTGACCCCGTGCGGCTAAAAGAATTTTCGGCTCAAGGGTATTCATACGATAAAGAGCACAGCACTGCTGATCAGCCAGCATTTCTTCGATCGGTACCAAGCCCGATTGTATACAGATAGATAATATTATATGATAAGGAAAATTAATCTAAGAGGCGCATTCCATGGCCGAGCTCTACATTGTTAAAAATGATCTAACGCCCAGCCCTTCTATTGCCGAGCGTGTAGGAAGTGAAGAGCGCGAAGCTGTTTTTACTTGGCTTGATAAAGAGCTGGGTGGCCGCGCCGTTGCTATCTGGGCGGGTGAAATCGTCGGTATCGACGAGGAGACGCAGACGACCGGGCAAGTGCTTGATCATTCCGGCGGCAGCGTAGCGGGTGTCTTTACGGATATCCGGCAGGTCGTCGTGCGAAGCCCAAGGGCTGCGGATAAATCCTCTCTGGGCATATTTGATGTGATGGACGTGGCGGTATTTTCTACGAGCAATGGGCCGGCGGATATTTCGGACGAAATGCGCGAGCGCATGGAAAACAACGACACGACAGTGGCGAGTCTGTTTGGCGAAGTGGGCGTTCCGTTCACTCAAGAAGTTGCATTCAAATCTCTTCGCGATAACAGCCGAACGGAAGAGGAGGAAGAGCGAGCAGCTTCTCCTCCGAAGCTTCGTGTGATACGATAGGGCAGTTAACAATTCAAATATCAAGAGTGCGACGAGGGACTGGCCCTATGACTCGCCGGCAACCTGCTAGCAATGGCAAGGTGCTAAATCCAGCCTGGTAACAGGAAAGATATAGCTTCTTCGTAAAGTACTCTTTTTCTCGGGCTGGAAGAAAAGGAGTATTTTTTATGGCAAATAAAACACCACTGCGAACAGCAGAGAGCGTGTCGCCAAAACACCCAGATAAGCTGTGTGACCGGATATCCGACGCAATTTTAGATGCGCACTTGGCGCAGGACCCAGAAGCCCGTGTCGCGGTTGATGTAGCCGGTGGGCACGGCAAAGTATTCGTGACGGGAGAGGTTACGTCACTCGCGACCGATATTGATGTAGCGGCAATCGTCCGCCGTATTGCCGGGAATGTTGAGGTGATCGAACATCTTGCAAAACAAAGCCCGGAAATCGCAGCTGGCGTTGATGTGGGCGGAGCAGGTGATCAGGGGATTATGATCGGCTATGCCACGAGCGAGACACCTGAATTTTTACCACTGGAGGCCGTATTATCAAGGAACCTCAATAAACATTTGTTTGAGTATTGGCCGTATGACGGAAAGACGCAAATTACGCTTGCGGGCGAAGAGATTACTGGGGTAGTAGCGAGTTTTCAGCATGCTCCGCACGATGAACTTCTACTGCAAGTGAACGAATGGCTAAAGGATAAGAATGTATCTCCTGACGCACGAATCCACGTGAATCCTAGCGGCGACTGGGATATGGGCGGGTTTGATGCCGATGCAGGGCTCACGGGCCGTAAATTGGCCGTTGATAACTACGGACCGCGGATTCCGGTAGGCGGCGGAGCATTCAGCGGGAAAGATCCGAGCAAGGTGGACCGAAGTGCTGCCTATATGGCCAGGAAGATCGCTGTGGACTACTTGCAGGAACGACATGCTAATGAGGTGCTCGTTCGTCTTGCGTATGCCATAGGTGTGGCCGAGCCTCTGGAGGCAACGGTAATTATTGACGGCAAAGCAGAGGAGGTCGAGGGGTATGATCTGACGCCAAGGGGTATTATCGCCCATCTGGATCTTCGTCGTCCGCAGTACGAAAAAACGGCCGAGTACGGTCATTTTGGCGAAGGGTTCACGTGGTATTGAATTATAAGTAGTTATATGATATAATATTCAGGTTTCGCACCTTCAGTTTTCAACCAGGAGGATCCGTGACCAACACGGCACCGCCCGTCCTGCCCAGGATGCAGGTCTTCGAGCCCGAGGGGCTCGGCCGCATCACCATCGACGCAACCAACCCCAGCCAGCCCCGCCTGACCGTGTGGCTGGCTCCGAAGTACGGTGGCGAGATCGAGTTCGAGGCCGCCGCTCCGTCCCAGGACGGGTATCGGCTCTACCTCGACTGCGACAGCGCTTCGTGCGTGACCGACACCGACATCCGCCGCAAGCTGAACAAGCTCGCCGAGGTCCTGTTCCACCACGACTTCGACCGCGACGGCACCTACGACGCCGACGACGTACTGAACGCCATCGAGCTCGCCATGTGGCAGAGCAGCGAGGCACCGGTCATCTTCGAACGTCCGAAGGGCGGCGTGTACACGGGGCTGCTCATGAAGCTGCTCTCGGTGGCGCCCGCGCCCAAGCGGCACATCGCGTACAGCTTCGGCGAGCTCCGCAAGCGGTTCAAGAAGGCCGACTACCTGTGGGCCATCCCCATGCTCGTCGGCTTCATCGCTCTCGTCCAGGTCCAGATCCACTACGTCCCGTGGCTCAAGTACTCGGTCATCACCGGCTACTTCGAGATCGGAAAGCGGCTCGGCCTGTCCGAGACCGTCGTCATCTGCTCGTTCGTCGTCCTGCTCGTCCTGTTCATGAAGCGGGGCAAGCGGCGGTCCGGACGCACGGAGACACCCCACACCTACGGCCTGTTCAACAAGGCCGTCCTCTACGAGGAGCAGGTGTGGCGGGAGGGTTCGCACCGGTGGGGCTTCACGCAGCGGCTGATCAGCTGCTTCACGTTCGGCGCCATCCACATGGTCAACCTGTTCTACCCGCTCGCGACGATCCTGCCGCTCACCATCGCCGGTGGCATCTTCATGTACATCTACCTGAAGGCGTACCGGCGGTACGTGGCGAAGGGCAGGGTCCACGCGCGGCGCGACGCGACGTTCCGTGCGGCCATCGCACACCGGCTCTACAACCGGTGCGCGCTGGCCGCGGTCGTCTTCGTGGTGGTTCTCCTCCTGGTGCAGGGCAGCCTGAGCCTGCTGGGCATCATCGCCCTGGTGGGCTCGGTGCTCGCCGTGTCCTGGCGTGACCGCTTCGGACCGGAGCACTGACCGGACCCGACACCTGCTGGAGGTGGCGAACGGCCCCCGCGACCGCCGAGAGATCGGTGGAAGCGGGGGCGTTTGTCTTTTTATGGTAAAATAATCCTAATCACAATCAAAAACGAAAGTTAGAATATGGAACAAGAGCAGGAAACGACCGATATTTTTTTATGGGCAAACAACACCGACGGAATTAAAAAGGAACTGGACGTCGAGTTTTTCCTGTTTAATAAAAATTACACGCCGTACAGCACGAACTTCTCAAGCGATCTGAACGCCCAGATCAAGCCGCTATTTTTATACGATATGATCAATTTTGTGAACCTAGGCGCTGGCACAGGTTTGACGGTTCGCGATTTTGAGCTGTCTGACGGCGAAGAAAACACGTTGCTC
>DASUVJ010000044.1:0-15573 GCA_036378995.1 Saccharimonadales bacterium (SeqCode) | reverse complement strand
CAGGATTTCCCCCAAGGTCGGCGGGTGGGGCATCGACGCCCCGCCCGCCGACCGCACTTCAACCCCTTGAAGTTACATATTATTTTTGTTACAATTGCCAGAGTTAAAAACGATATGGTCTCATCGTCTAACGGTTAGGACACCAGGTTTTCATCCTGGCAATCGGGGTTCGATTCCCCGTGAGATCACCAAGGAAAGCAGCGCACGTAAAGTGGGCTGTTTTCTTTTGTATAGGGTGATTTTTAGGCTTCTTTAGAAACGAATTCTTTTGCCAGCTCGAGAGGCTGACGGCTGTTAGTAAGCCAGTTCTCGATAAGGTGGTAGTACGTTAAAAGATCGTCTGCTAGTAGCCATTCGTCGGGGGCATGGCGACCGCCGCCATAGGGCTCCATAATAATGCAGGGGATATTATACTCCGCAAAATATCGGGCATCCGTGCCACCGAAAGACTCAATATATTCGACATCTCGCCCTGTAATATGGCGCAGTTCCTTTAAAAAACCTTGAACGACCGGGGCGTTTTTATCAAAGTTGATCGGTGCGCCATGCTGAGTAGGGTTGATTTCGAGGTTATATTTAAGTGCCAACTGGTTAAGCTGGGCTTTATAGAGCGAGATTTCATCAGAACTAAACGAACGGAAATCCAGTCGGGCGACCGCATAATCGGCAATTTGGTTAATCGCCATCCCGCCGTTGATCTGATTGATCGCAAGGGTAGAATCGCTCGGTTCGCTGGAGGGGAAGGAGCTGCGTAAAATATTCAGCACGTCGATAAGCTTATGGAGGGCGTTGTCACCTTCCCAGGGACGTGACCCATGGGCGGTTTTGCCGCGTGCGATGATTTCTACGTCCCAGAACCCCTTTGCGCGGCCTTCGACTTTCCAATCTCCGCCTCCATCAGGGATAAACACCACGCCGGGACGCCACCCTGACTCAAGGATTTTAGGCATGCAATCTCCACCGATTTCTTCATCCGTCGTAAACATCAAGCCAATATTCAGGTCCTTAAGGATATCCTTATGAGATTTAAGGAATTCTAGGTAGCAAGCGGCGGCAAGCTTCATATCGTAGGTACCGCGGCCAATGAGTTTACTATCGATTTTCTGCATCGTAAACATCTCCGTCGGGGCGGGGAGGACATCCAGATGGGCAGCCAGCATGATGTCGGGTTCTTTTGTGTCTTTAGTGGTCGCGATAACCCACGGGTTAAGTGAGTCGAGATCACTCGAAATGAACAGGTTGTACGGTGCGAGCTCATCGAGAATGAAGTCGATGACTTCGCGGCAGGCAACGCTATTTGAAGAAACGCTCGGAATAGAGATGAGCTGCGATAATGTCGTTTCTAAATCTGCCTGTGTCGTCATAAGAGATAACCTTGTAAAAGTGTCAAATATTATTGTATCACACAGTAGTATATACGTCGAATATGTGTATATTAGAGGTGAAATGTGCATTAACAGAGGAAAAGTGGTATTATAATTTCCATGAGTGTTATTTTTAAACGAACAAAAATTCTGGCGACCCTCGGGCCTCCCGTTAACAACTACGAAGCCATCGAAAAACTGATGGTAACCGGCGTGAATGGTTTTCGTCATAACTTTAGCCACGCTACCTATGAAGATGCTGATCAGCAGATTAAGTGGATCCGCGAGGCCAGCGAAAAAGTAGGAAAGCCTGTCGCTATCTTGCAGGACCTTCAGGGGCCAAAGATCCGCCTCGGTAACCTGCAGGAAAATCTCCCTGTTAAAACGGGCGACATGTTAACGCTTGCTTACGGCATTGAGCACGACGGCAGCCTAACGCTTCCTGTTCAGTACAACCTCGCCGAAAAGGTTAAGGTTGGTGAACCGATTTACTTGTTTGATGGCAAGGTGCGCACTACTGTTACTGAAATCTCATCTAATACAGCTATTCAGGTTCGCGTCGAGAACAACGGCACCCTGATGAGCCGTAAGGGAATTAACCTTCCTGATACCGACTTTGGCGGCGATATTTTGACACCAAAAGACCTTCGCGACATCGAATTCGGCGCTAAGAAAGATTACGACTACGTATCGCTGAGCTTCGTTCAATCTGCAGAAGACATCAATAACCTCCGCCAGATCCTTGTTGGTCTTGGATCGGAAGTGCAGATTATTGCAAAGATCGAGACAAAAGCATCAATTAAAGATGATGTCCTTGAAGAAATCGTTAAAGCTAGTGACGGTATCATGGTTGCCCGCGGTGACCTCGCTGTTGAAGCGGGTGCCGAGGTCGTGCCTATCGTCCAGCGCCGTATCATTGCGCTTTGCCGCAAATACGGTAAGCTGAGTATCGTTGCAACCCAGATGATGGGAAGTATGGTAGACAACCCCGAGCCATCTCGTGCAGAAGTAAGCGACGTTGCCAACGCTGTTATTCAGGGCGCCGATACGGTCATGCTGAGTGACGAGACGGCTAACGGCCACTACCCAATCGAAACAGTGGCTGCGATGAAACGTACTATTGTTTACACGCAGGAACATGCAACTGTTCGATCACTTGATGAAGTCGTTCAGATGAAAGACGACAAGCTGGATGCGATCAGTACTGCCGCCGTTACATTGGCGCAGCAACTAAAGGTTGATGCGATCGTTGCTGAGACGAAAACCGGTGCGACTGCCTGGAATATCGCCGCGCATCGTCCAAATCTGCCGATTATCAGTGTTACGAGCGAGCCGCGCGCCGCTCAACAGCTGGCGCTTGGCTATGCTAACAAGAGCTTTGTTCGCCCTGATGGTGAAAAGGCCGGTCTTGAGCTTGCAAAAGAGCTAAAAGCCAGCGGTTACTTCGGTGACAAGCCATCTGTTACCGTCGCGATTGTTAGCGGTCGCCAGCCGGGACTTGTCGGAGCCACTGACACGATCCGTGTCCGCGTGATAGAATAAGTCTAGTTAACGCAAAAAGGGTGGGTATGGGCTTTTTCAAACAGACGATCAACACGGTTCCATTGCAAGGGCAAACAGTGCTACTTCGTGTGGATTACAACCTGCCGCTCAACGAAGACGGTACGGTTGCCGATGATTTTAGGGTTCGGGCAAGTCTCCCGACGGTAAAAAAGCTCCTGGCAGATGGCTGCAAGGTGGTGATTATTAGTCACCTTGGTCGTCCTGATGGGAAGCCAAATCCTAAGTTTACTCTTGAACCCGCTGCCGCCAGGCTCGCCGAACTATTGGGCGAGCCTGTTCGCTTTGTCGATCAGACGATCGGTGACAAGGCGCGGATGGCGGTTAAACGTGCCCCTGGCCGCAGTGTTATCGTGCTTGAGAACCTTCGGTTTGATAAACGCGAAGAAGAGAACGATCCTGGATTTGCAAAAGAGCTGGCAAAGACATCCGGTGCGGGCTATTTTGTGCAGGATGGATTCGGTGTGGTGCACCGGGCACACGCCAGTACTGATGCCATTACTATGGAGCTTCCGAGTGTTGCCGGTTTGTTGCTTGAAAAGGAATGCACGACGATCACTAAAGCCATGAAATCTCCTGAACGACCCCTGCTAGCGGTCTTGGGCGGCGCCAAAGTGAGCGACAAGATCGGCGTAATCGAGGCGTTAACGGGCGTTGCCGATAAGATCGTTATTGGCGGGGCGATGGCGAATACCTTTCTGGGTTATAAAGGCTTTAGTATGGGTAAAAGTGTTCGTGAGGATGATCTGAACGAAACGATCGATCGGATTTATGCCGCCGAGACAAAAAAAGTAGGTAAAAATGTTGATGAATTTATTGTATTGCCGACTGATGTCGCAGTAGCGGATGCTATTGACTCCACGGAAAAGCGCCGAAATGTCGCGGTGGACTCCCTTGCGCTTGACGACATCGCTTTAGACATTGGCGACGCGACAATCGAAACGTTCTCCCGGGCTGTCTTAGAAGCAAAAACGGTTATTTGGAACGGGACGCTCGGATATGCGACCCTGCCTGAATTTGCTCATGGGTCAGCGCGCGTCGCCCTTGCTCTTGCCACTCATCCGGAGATCACATCTGTTATCGGTGGAGGCGATACGGTCGATTTTGTTATTGATTGGGATGCGCGAAAAGGTGCGAGTTTCTCGCATGTCTCTACTGGTGGCGGCGCAAGCCTCGAACTTATGGCCGGTAAAAAGCTGCCGGGTGTCGAAAGTCTGCTAGACGCTAAAAGATAATTAAGCTAAACTAAGAGCAAAGAAGCATAAGGACTATGGCTGCTAGTAAAAAACTGATCGTTGGCAACTGGAAAATGAACCTCAATATGCATGAGGCTAGTTTGTTTGTCCATAAACTTGCCGAGGCGGTGCCGGTGCATCGCGACGTTGAGGTGGTCTTAGCTCCAACGCTCCTCTCTATTCAGTCGCTGAGTCTGCAGATTAACCGCAGGCAATTTAAGCTTGCCGTGCAAAACCTCTACTGGCGCGACCACGGTGCATTTACCGGCGAAGTCTCTGCGACGCAGCTGCGCGGCATTGCGGATTATGCGATTATCGGCCACTCCGAGCGCCGTCATATCTTTCATGAGTCAGACAAAGACACGCGCAATAAAGTACAGGCAGCTATCCGAAACCATATCAAGCCGATTCTTTGTATTGGCGAGACGGCCAGCGAGCGCGCATACGGCGAAACCAATGATGTGCTTCATGATCAGCTCATCGGCGGCCTTGCTAATGTGACCAGCGAAGAACTGGAAGACGTAACGATTGCTTACGAACCTGTCTGGGCAATCGGCACGGGTAATAACGCGTTGCCGGAAGACGTGAAAAAAGCTGTCAAAACGATTCGTTCGCAGATCAAGCATCTGTACGGGGATGTGATGTCGAAGAATATCCGCGTTTTGTATGGCGGCAGTGTTAAAGCGGAGAGCGCGGCTGATTATCTGGCAATCGATGGTATCGACGGGCTTTTAGTTGGCGGGGCTAGCCTCGACAGTCATATTTTTAGTGAAATAGTTAAAAAGGCACATAGCAACTCGGCAGTAGTTAAGCAGTAAGGGTGGGGAATGAAAGAACTGGATTTTGACGAACTTGATAAGGCGGTGAATTCACTGATGGGGAGTGTGTCAAAAGACGCGCAGACGCCAAAAGCGGCAGACGATGAAGCGGGGAAGACCCTTACGATCAGCCCGACTCTTGACGATAGTGCAAAGCCTGATTTTGCCAATATGGACACAAAGGCGGCTCAAGCGGCTCCTCAGACTACCCCCGCCTCAGCTCCGTCTTCTTCGGTTACGGTTCCTGCTCGCCCCCAGGCGTCCGCACCTGCTGCTCGTCGCGGCGGTCGCTTCATGGACGTAGTGCACCCATCATCGGACATGAAACAGCCGACCGTCCCCGCCCGTCCTGTTTCGCGAGAGGGCGTGACGATCGCACCGGCTGCGGCCCCATCTCAGCCAGCTGTTGAACCTGCGCTAAAAGTAGAGGAGATTCCCGCGCCAACTCCGATTACTGCGCCTGTTGAAGCTGCTCCAGTGACAAACACATCTAACGATTGGCCAGACCCGCTAGATATGGCAACAAACTTTAAGCAGCCGGAAGCCCCAGAGGCATCTTCGGATTCATCTAAAGAGGTTACTGAAGAGAAGCAGGAGCCTGCCGCTGTGGCTAGTGAGCCAGCTATGCCGCTAACTTCTCCGTTTCTTGCGGATGCAAAAGTGGAGAAAAGGCCGCTCGGTGGCGCTCCGGTCGAATCCACCGAATCAGGCGAGGATCTCTTAAAGCCCGAAGAAATTAAAGACGACAGCATGACTGTCAGCGATCCTGAGGATCAGCTGCCTGCGGATCCTGAAAAGATTGATATGCCCCTCCCCGAGGAGTTGCGAAGTGATCTTGTTGCTATCGAGTCGGGCGCACATATGGAACGGCTGACTGCTGGTGAGACTCACGACGACATGCCAGCGAGCGATAAAAAAGAAGACAGCAAGGACGCTCCGGCCGAAGAAAAGAAGCCGCTCAGTCTTCCTCCTGAATCCAAAGAAGTAAAAGACGCTGCTCCGGCGCCAAGCGGGCCGACATCGATTGCGCAGCAGTACAGGGAAGAGCCAAGCTCGGGTGATCAATCTAACGGCGCGATTTACGATACCGATACGTATCACCAGCCTCTCGAGCATCCTGTCAAGAAGAAATCAGGATGGATGTGGGTCTTGTGGATCGTTCTTATCCTTGTCATCGGTGCTGGCGGCGGCGCGGCGTTGTATTTTCTTGGGTTGATCTAGCCCAATCTGTTGTGACTCGGCTATAATAGAGCTAATGGATATTTTAGAAGGGTTAAATCCCGCTCAACGAGAAGCGGCTGAGACGACGAGCGGACCGCTCCTTATACTTGCCGGTGCAGGGAGCGGCAAAACTAAAACACTGACGCATCGCATTGCGTATTTGATTGGCAACGAGAGCGTATGGCCGAATGAGATTTTGGCCGTGACATTTACAAACAAGGCAGCGCGCGAAATGCGTGAGCGCCTTGGACATTTGTTAAACCGTGATGGCAGTGCCCGGAGCTTCATGCCCTGGATGGGGACGTTTCATGGTATTTGCGTACGCCTTCTGCGGCTCGATGGCGACAAGATAGGTATTCAGCCTAATTATGTCATTTACGACGAAGAGGACCGGCAGGGACTTATTAAACAGGCAATGAAGCAGCTTTCTATTGCCGATAAGCAAATTAAACCACGCGCCGTTAGCAGCATTATTTCGAACGCTAAAAACGAGCTTGTCGGTCCGGGAGAATTTGAAGCGGATGCTAATTATCCCTTCCAAAAAGACGTTGCAAAAATTTATGCTCTTTACGAAAAACTTCGCCATGAGGCCGGTGCGCTTGACTTTGATGACCTACTGATTGAGACGGTTCGGTTGTTTCGCGACCAGCCCGAAGTGCGAGCAAAATGGCGCGCGCAGTTCAAGCACATCATGATCGACGAGTACCAAGACACGAACGCTGCGCAGTATGCCATAGTAAAAAGTCTTGTGGGTGACGATCGGAACATTTGTGTGGTCGGCGATGACTGGCAGTCGATTTACAGCTGGCGTGGCGCCGATTTTACGAACATTCTTAATTTTGAACGCGATTTTCCGGGTGCAAAGATCGTCAAACTAGAGCAGAACTATCGCAGTACGGGTGCGATCCTTGCGGCTGCACATAATGTTATCTCTAAGAATAAGACGCGAACCGACAAAGAGCTTTGGACGGCGGAACCCGACGGCCTCCCTGTTCAGGTTCACGCTACCTATGACGAAGCGGAAGAAGCCTACGCGGTAGCAAGCCGTATTAGTGCGCAGGCCGCTATTGGCGCGCGTCAGTATGGTGATTTTGCCGTGTTATACCGTGCTAACGCGCAGAGTTACACGTTGGAGCGTGCGCTGCTCCAGCACCGGGTGCCATATCAGATTATCGGTGGAGTCCGCTTTTATGACCGCAAAGAAATTAAGGATGTCATTGCATACCTTAGGCTGCTTTATCAGCCGAACGACCGCATGAGTTTTTCTCGCATCGTTAATATTCCGACGCGCGGCATTGGCGCGACAAGCCTGGAAAAGTTTTTAATCTGGCAATCAAGTAGTGGCATGGATATCGTCTCGGCACTTATTAATGTCGAGCAGACGAGCGCCGTGACACCTAGAGCCAAGAACGCCCTGTCGGCGCTTGGTGAAGTTCTGCGTATGTTACAGGCTAAAATTCAGGCGGAAACGCCGCCTAGCGAAGTCATTGAAGCTCTGATTGATAAAACGGGGTACCGTGACTTTATTCTTGACGGCACGCCGCGGGCCGAGGAGCGAGAAGCTAATATTGGTGCACTTGTCTCTGACGCGAAAGCATTTGCAACGATGCCTGACTTTTTGGAGGAAGTCGCGCTAATGTCGAGTGCCGACACCGATGGCAATGAGCAAAAAGTGACTCTTATGACACTGCATGCGGCCAAGGGTTTGGAATTTCCGGTTGTCTTTATGGTCGGTATGGAAGAAGGGATTTTTCCTAACTCACGTGCACTTGAAGAGGGGCCAGCTGCCCTTGAGGAAGAGCGGCGACTTTGCTATGTCGGCATGACGCGTGCTCGCCAGGAACTGCACTTAAGCTATTCTCAAAGCCGCTTGCAGTTTGGTCAGCGCGGTTATAATCCGGTATCGCGATTCCTCTCTGACATGGGTCATGAAGTAGCAATGAGTCCGTCGCCTTCGTACGGTGCTTCGCAGGACTACGACGAGTTCAATGATGTTCCCGCTCTTGATGTGGGCGATGGCGTGCGTTCGGCACAGTTCGGCGTCGGAGAGGTGATTGACGTTGACGGCATGGCAGTGACGATCGAATTTTCGAGCGGCCAAACCAAAAAACTCAATATAGAATATGCTCGTCTAGAAAAACTTTAATTATGTGGTCGCTGGCGTCGACAATACTAGCGATTCATTCACGATTCTCCCGCGTTAAAAGGGCTCGTATCACAGTGTTTAATAAGCAGAATGGGGTCTTGCTCGTTCGTGGGCGAATCGGTCGTCATGCTTGGGAGCTACCTGGCGGTGCGGTTAAAAAAAGTGAGGCGTCCGCAGCTGCAGCTATCCGGGAACTTCGTGAAGAAACCGGCCTTGAATTATCATCAGTGCCAATAAGTTGGGGTGAGATAAAACTGGATGGTTATACCGCGGTTATATTTATCGGGGAGACGGATGTAGTCGCAGCTCGTGCTCCGACGCTTGAAATCCGAGAGGTAAAATGGTTCTCGCTTACCGATCTTCCGGAGGTGGGTGAGGACACAAAACAGCTACTGCTCGAAATTGGCGCGAAGCGGTAACTCTGCTATAATCGGTTGCAGTGCACTACGAGGTGGTGTTGCTTTCATCTATGAAGAGTTTGTCCCAAGCATCACAGTTTCCGTACGGTATAATTATGGCCGTCGGTGCTTTGGTGTTTTTATTTTTTGCCCTTCTGACGGCTGCGACAGTATATGCCAGCCCTAAGGAACCGGCTAACGGTGAGCGTCTTATTACGATTCACGACAACGGTAAAGACAAGGGTATTTTAACTCGCGCAACGACACTGCGCGAGGTTTTTAAAGAGGCGGGGATACCTACGGATCAGAATGACCGCATCGAGCCGGGCCTCGACGAAACGCTCGTTGCCAGCAGCTATGAAGTAAACGTGTACCGCGCACGCCCGATTACAATCGTTGACGGTAATGTCCAAACAAAGGTCATGTCGGCGTACCGTACGCCAAAACAGATCGTTGAGCAGGCCGATATGGTACTGCAGGACGAGGACGAAACTGCCATGGAAGTCCCTGGTGACATGGTTCAACATGGTGCTGGAATGCGTCTTGTGATTGACCGCGCAACACCGTTTACTCTGGTGCTGTATGGTAAAAAGACGACCGCGTACACTCAAGAATCTACCGTGGGCGAAATGCTAGAGAAAAAAGGCGTGAAGCTAGCTGCTCAAGATACGCTGTCCGTACCTGCATCTACACCGATTACAGCAGGCATGACGGTAGAGCTGTGGCGTAACGGCAAACAGACAATTACCGAAGAGCAAGAAGTAGCGTTTGAGACGGAAAAAATTCAGGATGCCAACCGTGAAGTCGGTTTCCGCGAAGTGAAGACTCCGGGCGTAAAGGGCCAGAAGACGGTTACCTACGAAGTTGTCATGAAGAACGGTGTCGAGTCGGACCGTAAGGAAATTCAGAGCGTTGTTACGAAGGAGCCTAAAAAAGAGGTCGTTATTGTCGGTACGAAGATGAGCAACACGTTTAACGGCAGCTTTGCCGAAGCTTTGGCGCGGCTGCGAAGTTGTGAAGGAAGCTACACATCCAATACGGGCAATGGCTACTACGGGGCATACCAGTTTGACCGTCAGACTTGGGGCAATTACGGTGGCTATGCTGTTGCAAGTGACGCGCCGCCTGCCGTTCAGGATGAAAAAGCATGGCAAACGTATCAGCGACGCGGCTGGCAGCCTTGGCCTTCTTGTAAAAATAAGATGGGTCTACAAGATATTTATCGCTAATGGCCGGTCCTAAAAAATCACTTGGTCAGCACTGGCTACGCGATCGTGACGTGCTGGCGCATATTGCCGATTGTGCCGAAGTAAGCGATACGGATACTGTCCTTGAGATTGGACCGGGTTTAGGCACACTTACGAGCGAGCTACTGCGACGCGCTAAAAAAGTAACGGCAGTAGAATTCGATGAAGACCTGGCGCGAAAGCTCCCGGGGCAATTTCCGGGTAAAAACCTAGAGGTCATTCAAAGCGATATTCTTTCCTATGATTTGTCTGATTTACCTGCTGGCTACAAAGTAGTAGCAAATGTGCCGTACTACATCACGAGCAAGATCGTGCAACTCCTTATGACCTCTGACAACAAGCCTTCGATCGCCGTGCTGCTCGTTCAAAAAGAAGTTGCCGAGCGATTGGCGGCCAAGGCGGGTGATATGAGTATCCTTGCAGTCAGCGCCCAGTTATTTGCTGATGTCACATTAGGCGATGTCGTGCCCGCTGAACTATTTACTCCTCCGCCAAAAGTTGACTCTCAAGTGGTAATTTTACGTACTCGAAACGAAAGTCTTCTCGGTGATCTGTCGGAAAAAGAATTCTTTCGTGTCGTAAAGGCTGGCTTCTCGGCAAAACGTAAAAAGCTCCGGTCATCCCTCTCTGGCGGACTGGGTATTTCAAAAGACGAGTCGGCGTACTTACTGCAGGCGGCTGCGATCGATCCGGACATTCGAGCTGAGGATCTCTCGATTGAGGATTGGCTGCGACTAGCTAGGAGTGGTAATGATTAAACAGGACCAGCCGTCAATATTTGGCGGCTCTGTCATTGCCGCTGTTTCCTCGTGTACCGACGGCAATATGAGCTTTAATTACGGCGACCGGGTAAAAACACTCTCCCATCGGATGGCTTTTTTGGACATGATCGGCATTTCCATTGAACATACGACTTTGGTGCAGGTGACTTACGGCGAGGCAAAAAACTTTGCTCGATATAAGGTGATCACCGACGATTATAAGGCAGAAGGCATGGCCTGGCCGGTTTCTGATACGATAGCCGACGCACTCGTCGTGACGCAGCCAGGTCACGGACTGTTCTTGCCACTGGCGGATTGTGCAGGGCTGATTATCCATGACCCCGTCAAAGACATCCTGATGGTCTCGCATGTGGGCAGACATAGTGCAGAAATTGACGGTGCACGGCGTAGTATCGAATATCTGAAAAACGAGCTGAATTGTGAGCCTAAAAATCTTAGGGTGTGGGTGAGCCCGGCCGTTGGAAAAGCTACATACCCTCTTCATGCTCGCGACGGCAAGAGCCTTCATGAGGTTATTCGAGAGCAGCTGCTTGATGCCGGGGTGATTCGTGAAAACACGCAATTTAGCAATATAGACACTGCAACAACTCGAGATTACTTCTCGCACAGCCAGTTTCTTGCGGGTCACCGCAATAGTGATGGCAGGTTTGCTATCGTTGCCATGATGACCGAGCAGGGTGAGCCTGCCGCTTAGCGTGACATTACTAATCTGATACACTGGAAGAGAACTATGAGCAAAAAACTGTACATCACGACCGCTATTCCGTACGTTAACGGCACGCCGCATATCGGCAATGCGCTGGATTATTTACTGGCAGATATCTGGGCCCGCTACCAAAAGCAAAATGGACGCGAAGTCCGTTTTCAGGTGGGTACTGACGAGCACGGTAATAAAATTGCCGCAAAAGCTACCGAGCTTGGCCTGACGCCAAAAGACTACACCGACAAAATGTATCCGAACTTCGAAATCCTCATGAAGAAAGTCGGGGCTGACTTTACTGATTTTATTCGTACGACCGACCCTCATCACGAAGGCGCTGTCCAATATATTTGGCAAAAACTCCAGCCGCATATTTACAAAGATAAGTACGAGGGCTGGTACTGCATGGGCCACGAGGCTTTCTTTACCGAAAAAGAAGTCGCTGAAACCAACGGCGTTTGCCCTGATCATCAGGCGCCATACGAAAAGGTAAGCGAGGAAAACTACTACCTTCGCACGAGCGACTTTACTGATCGTATCCGCGAAGCAATCGAGACAGGACACATGCAGATCGTGCCGGAATTTCGCAAGAATGAATTTCTTGAGCTGGTCAAAGACGGTCTTCAGGATGTCAGCATCTCTCGACCTAAAAAGAATCTTAGCTGGGGCGTGCCTGTTCCCGGTGACCCGGAGCAGGTAATGTATGTGTGGATCGACGCGCTAGCGAACTATATCACCGTACTGGGCTACCCCGACCGCGAAGGCTGGCAGGAATACTGGCCGGCTGATATTCAGGTGATCGGCAAAGATATTCTTCGCTTCCACGCGGGTATCTGGCCCGCTATGTTGCTTGGTCTTGATCTGCCGCTTCCTAAAAAGCTGCTCGTCCACGGATTCGTAAATGTTGGCGGTGCTAAAATGAGTAAAACCGTTGGCAATGTCGTTGATCCGAACGAGATTATCGATCAGTACGGTCTCGATGCGTTCCGTTATTTCTTCTCTCGTCACATCCCAACTCAGGATGACGGCGACTTTACCTGGGAGAAATTTGAAACGGCGTATAATACTGAGCTTGGTAATGACCTCGGTAACCTCGTGCAGCGCGTAGCAAGCATGATTACCCGCTATCAGTCAGGGGTTATTGGTGATGCACCTCAGGGTGAACACGATATGCAACCGTACCGTCTCGCGATGGAGTCGCTCGACTTTAACAAGGCGATGGATGAAGTTTGGGTGACGGTCCGTTCACTTAATCAATACCTAGAGAGTGTTAAGCCATGGGAGATCGCCAAGCGCCGTGAGAAAGAGCCGGAAGCAGAAGCGCATCTGGCCGAGGTGCTGGCACATGCTGTTGGCACGCTCCTTCAGATTGCCGATCTGTTGGTTCCATTTCTCCCTGGTACGGCCGACACGATTCACAAGATGTTTGAATCGGGAGTAGTACAAACGACCCCTGTTTTGTACCCTAAGGTCTATCAGCACACGCCCGACCCACGCGCACCAAAGGCATAGTTATGCTCATTGACACCCACTGCCATATTCATGACGAAAGTTATCCGCACGATATAGCGGAAACGTTGCAACGTGCCGCCGAGGCAGGGGTGTCGCATATGATCTGCGTCGGTACGAATGAAGCTAATTCACTTGAAGGTGTGAAATTCGCATCTAAGTACGACAATATAACGACTGCCGTCGGTGTTCATCCGCACGACACAAAGGACGGCTGGGCAAAGATTGCACCGCTTTTTGACATGGACGGAGCATCAAAGATCGTTGCTGTTGGTGAGATTGGGCTAGATTATTTTTATACTCATAGCCCACGCGATATCCAAATTAAAGCCCTTGAAGCGCAGATTGACCTCGCGCTTCGCCATGACAAGCCGATTATTTTTCATGTTCGTGAGGCTTTTGATGATTTTTGGCCAATTTTTGATAATTTTCAGGGCGTTCGCGGTGAGCTTCATAGCTTTACCGACACGAAAGCTAATATGGAAGAGGCTCTGAAAAGAGGGTTATTTATAGGGGTGAACGGCATCAGTACCTTCACGAAAGACCCGGTCCAAAAGGAAATGTTCGCCTCGATCCCGCTTAACCGTATGCTTTTTGAAACGGATGCACCATTCTTGACTCCTGCGCCACTTCGTGGTAGGATTAATGAGCCAGCGTTTGTCGCGTACGTCGCGGAGCGCCATGCTACACTGCGTGGTATCCCGGCGGAGGAAATCGCCTCTGTTACTGCGGCCAACGCGACAGCGTTATTCGCTCTTTAAACAAACAGTAAAAAACCGCTAACACTAGATAAAGTGGATATTTACTATGTCAGAACGTTTTTCTCTCAACTACGAACCATCAAAAATCCCAGAAGGGACTCGTTTTGATGATGGCGCAGAAGTCGCCCTCCAAATGAGCAAATTAGGCACCCCGGACGAAGGGCGTGTCGTTGCTGAAGTTACTCATGCTACAGAGGTTGCTCGTCACCCGGAACTTGAGCGTCGCCCTGTCTATGGTCACGAACAAGCCGTCATTAGTACGCAATATGTCATGGGTGTGCGAAATGCCGAACTTACCGGAAGTGACACACTTGTATTAAAACGAGAGGACCTGGACTTAGCGGCCTAGGTGAGGAGATCTCATTATGAGTACTCTGTTTAAAAAAGCCATCCAACTTATCACCGGCGACCCTAACACTGCCGATGTTTTGAAGATGCCGAAAAATAAGACCTTCAAAAAACTGACCGAGCGTGAACTGCTAAGTCTTGAAAGCCAAGTGGGCGCAAGTGTTTTTGGACCGGTTCCGGCCGGTCATCGCCGCGAATTCTTTTGTCTTGATGAGAATACCTGGATCTGGCACGAAGAGTGGCGTGATGAAAAAAACGTTCCTCGTCAGGCAACCACGCGCTATGAACTTCACGAAAAAGGCATCCTAAAAGTTCAAGAGGGTGCTCGCTACAAGTACCTTGAGGGTGATGAACTTAAGAATTTTGTACTCGCGACACGCCTTTACTACGAAAAAATCTCACGCGACGTTTACAAGCGTGATCCTCAAACCGGCCAGAAATTCGCATAACTGGTATACTAAAGATAGTGAAAACGGACGAGATCATGTATCTGGATCATGCTGCAGCCACGCCCCTTGATGAGCGTGTGCTTTTTGCTATGCAGCCGTATTTTTCTGAAAAGTTTATGAATCCGTCCAGTCCCTACGCACCTGCTCTTGCTGTGCGGCGAGATTACGACTCGGCAAAGCAGGTTATTGCGAGTAGCATTGGGGCAAAGCCCGACGAATTAGTCATGACGGCGGGTGCGACGGAATCAATTAACCTGGCTTTTGGCAGCATGAGTGGTCACGTAGTGACTGCTAACATCGAACACCACGCGGTCCTAGCGGCGGCAAAAATGCGCGAACATACATTGGTTGCGGCAGACGAGCGCGGCATGGTTGCAGCGGATGCCGTTAAAAAGGCGATTCGCCCTGACACGCAGCTGGTGAGCATTGCTCTTGCTAATAACGAACTTGGTACGGTTCAGCCGCTTCGCGATATTGCAGCGATCATTAGGCTTGAACGAGAGGCCCGTTTGACACGAGGCGACACCACGCCAATTTACCTGCATAGTGATGCTTCGCAGGGCGCGGGCCAGCTCGATATTCATGTTTCTCGGCTTGGCGTAGATCTTCTGACGCTCAACGCCGGCAAGGTGTACGGTCCGAAGCAAGTAGGATTGCTGTGGGCTGCATCTCATGTACGCCTTACTCCGCAGATTGTCGGCGGCGGGCAGGAGCGAGGGCTTCGTAGCGGTACGGAAAACGTCGCTGGAACAGTGGGATTCGCAAAAGCCATGGAGCTGGCCGAGCGCAACCGAAAGTCGGAAAGTGAACGCCTCCGTATGCTTCGCGATGCTATGCAGAAAAAACTGACGGACGCATTTGATTGGGCTGTTATTTCGGGTAATGAAAAACGACGTCTGCCGAGTCATCTGCATATTTCGTTTCCCGGGCTTGACGCAGAACGTTTGATTTTTGCGCTTGAAACACGCGGCGTGCTGCTTGCAACCGGGAGTGCCTGTGCTGCTAATAAGGGAACGCGCTCTCATGTTTTGACAG
>DASUVJ010000043.1:0-22679 GCA_036378995.1 Saccharimonadales bacterium (SeqCode) | reverse complement strand
AAACGTTTTATATAAAATTGTCAATGATATTACACCAATAAAAAAGAGCCCATATCGCGGGCTCTTTTTTGTCTTACTACCTACCGGCTCATGCTCAGTAGTGTCCAGCGGCTGCCATCGTTTCGTAGGCGGTAGTCACGTGCGCCGTCGGTCATTGTAAAGACCTGGGCGATACGCTCACCGCTGCGAATGACCGTGCGAAGACCTGCATCGATGAAATCGTAGGATGCTCCTTCGAACTCGATGCGGCGCGGGTAGCTCCGTAGGTCACGGCCGAAGCCGATTGCAGTTACGTCCACTGGGCTGTTAATAGTAATTGAGTTTGCCATATTCTTACTCCTAAGATAGATTGTTTAGTTTTTGGTAAATAAAAAACTGACACGAGAAAAGTTGGTCAGCTGCGGAATTTATGAGTAAGCTACGAGGAGACAGAATACCACCGCTATGGAATCTGCTGTATCACCTGAAGTAGCGATTGAATATGTAGTCCGACAGGGACGCTTTGCCTCTAATGGGCCAGTGTGTGTGACGGCTTGGGTTGAAAAGGTCTGCTAGTAAAAAGGTTCTCCACCAGTACTCTCACGACCTTCTTTATTATAACGCTCGTGCTACTAATGCGGTCAATGGCAAAATGCAGTTTTTTGATTATTTGAACGATTTGGAAGGGACAGGTTCCCAGTTGCCTAGGCAGTTGTCAAAAATATGCAGGGCTATTTCGCGGACGTTTGCAATAATTTGATCATCTGGAAGATCAACGAGTTCTTGCCGGGTAAACATTTTAATATCCGATGATTCGTCGTCGTGAGGAGTGTGACGAGGCGGTTCACTTGCGACTGCGGCATAGGCGACATCCGTATGAAAATGTCCTGATCCAGGTTTGCCGAATGGGTGCGAACTGTGAGCGGCGGGCGCGGGGTGTATCGTGGCATCTGAAAGAGAGACGACTCGCTCGCGTGGCTGAAGGAGGCTGATCTGGGCGATATCATAGCCGGATTCCTCCCTTACCTCATGGACGACGGCCCCCCAAGGTGTTTCGTGGAGCTCGATGTGACCGCCAAACTGCATGTATTTACCAAGTTTTTTATGCAGATGAAGCATGATTTTCGGTTCATTGAAATCAGTTCTAAAAAGATAGACGCTGGCGGTGTGGTCGTACTGGCCGGGATCGGTATGGATGTGAGACATGATTTTAGTCTACCACCAACCACCGGAGTTTGTTTTATAGCCCCAGGCGAGTCCATTGTATCCCTCGGTGGTAGCAAGGAGCGAATTATTATGCATTTCGGCGGGCGGCAATCCTCCTAATGCCTGACTTCTGTAACGTATCAGTTGATAATCCGTGCCATCAGATCTATAAAGGAACGAATCTTCCCTCGCAAGGTTTGTAGGCATCTGTGGTGTTTTGCTGATGTACTGAGGGGCTAAACCGTTGATAAAATCATTGCCTGTTGCTTGATCCCAGCCGCACCAGTTATTAGAACAGCCGCTCTGTCCAGAAGTTGATGGGTAATTGCCGTTATCGGCTTTGTAAAGCACCAATGCCTTAACGAGACTTTTCATGTCTGTCTGATACCGCGAAAAGCTAGCGCGGGCTTGCATATTGTTATATGCAACAGTGACGATTGCGGTGAGGATGGCAATAACAACGATGACGATCAACAGTTCGACAATGGTAAAACCCTGCCGGTGCGTGTTTTTGCGCGTTTGTGCTGCCCACATGCTATTCGTAGTATAAAAGAGCACAAACGTGATGAAAAGGACAAATAAAAAATCACCCTGGGACGGATGATTTTTTATTGAAAGAGTGAGGCTTATTCTACGACTTCAACGCCCATTGAGCGTGCGGTGCCGGCGATAACCTTTACGCGACCATCAAGGTCGATTGCGTTCAGCTGATCTTTTTTGATCTCTGCGATCTCTTCGAGCTGTGCGCGGGTAATCTTACCAACCTTCTCAGCGTGTGGCTTGCCACTACCCTTTTTGATGCCGGTCTTTTCACGGATCATGTCATCAACTGGCTGGCCGAGTGACTTCCATGTAAAGGTGCGGTCTTCGTAAACCTGGATGTGAACGATAACGTCCTTACCCATTAGATCCTTGGTAGCGTCGTTGAACGGGTTGATGAAATCCATCATGTTCAATCCCCACTGACCAAGAGTTGAACCAACTGGAGGGCCTGCGCTTGCGCGGCCAGCTGGGATACGGAGTTTGAGGTTTCCGATGATCTTCTTTGCCATAGTAATTATTTTTTCCTTCTTTTGTACTCGTTTAACCGAGTGCGTAACGGTATGATTGTAGCGTAAAACAGGGATAAATTCAAGTCCCCGGGGATGATATACTGACTGTATGAAGCGTTTTGAAAAACGAACAATACTTGTAAATGGTTTCGGTGCCTTGGGGTACTTTATTTTACTACTGAGTTGGACGCTGTTTGCTGCAATAGTGATTATGGGGCTGCTGAATGCATCCATGTTATCGGTGCCGGTGCTAGAGCCTACGCAAATTGATACGGGTCGGCCGGATCCGTCCGGAACACTGACGGTGTCGGCATATATTATTACCGGTTTGGCGATATTGGCTACGGTCGCTGTCGTGGTCGTGATGCCGTATCTTGTTGGACGGTGGGGTTCAAAACTGATCCGGCTGATTCTAAAGGCAGTAAAATCACCGTCTACTCATCGTACAGTGTTCAGCGTTAAGCTGGTGTTACTGTTTATCGCTTCGATAGGCATGTTTACCGCGAGCTTCTTCTTGCCTCCGGAGAACGCAGAGGTGTACGCAGTGCAGCTGGTTGGCTCTGTTTGTACGATTCTCGCGATCATCTTGTTTGGGGCGCAGCACTGGTTGGCAAGACGGACGAAACTTGCGATTGAAAAAGTCTGGTAATTATTCGCGGGCTTTCCAGAAGTAGCCGCTTTCAGGGTCGGGATCACCTGCTACGGGTTTAGCCTCGTAGGCGATGTCGTCCGGTTCTTCAAGGTGCGCGAGACGTCTCGCAACGGACAGTGTTCCCAGGCCTAATTTTTTGCGAGCACTCATTTGCCGGAATGTAGTCTCAAAGGTTTGACCGCCAGGATGTTCGACTGACGGGTAGCCACCGTCGCTGTCAACAAGGCGGAGGTCAGGGTTGGTCTCGTTTGGTATAACGGCGATGATTCTGGTGTATTCGGGTGATGCGGGCATGATTATATTCCTAAAAAAACGAGTCCGCTGATTGCGGACTCGTAAGCTGTGATGGGGACTAAACTTTCTTTACCTGAAGGGCGTCCAGTTCTACTGGAGTGTCGCGACCAAACATGCTGACCATGACTTTGATTTTGCCCTTTTGGGTGTCGATCTCCGAGATCGCACCGTCGAAGCCCTTGAATGGACCGTCGGTAATGGAGACTACTTCGCCTTCGGCAAAGTCGATGTGGTGCTTAGGATCTTCAACGCCCATGCGCTTCTTGATCTTGGCGATTTCCGCGTCAGAAACGGGTGTTGGCTCGGTGCCACTACCGACAAAGCCAGTAACGCCAGGGGTGTTTCGCACGATGTACCATGTCTCATCGGTGAGCTTCATTTCTACTAACGCGTAGCCCTGGAAGATCTTCTTTTCGACGACTTTTCGCTTGCCGTTCTTGATCTCAATCTGCTTTTCTTTTGGTACCATGACGTCAAAGATCTTGTCGGCCATGTCAACTGCGTTAATACGCTGACGAATGCTGTCTGCTACTTTTTCTTCATAACCGCTGTACGTATGAATCGCGTACCATTGGCGGGTGCTGTCGTATCGGTTGTTTGCCATGATTCCTTTATCCTAAGATTAGTTCAAATAAGTATTTAAATAGTGCGTCGAGCAGCAGAATGAAAACGACGAAGAAGGCGGTGAAACCTAGCAGCGCTGCGGTCATTCCCCAAGTTGCTCGGCGGGTTGGCCAGCGGACTTGCTTGAGCTCGTACCAAGCTCCCTTGAAGTAGTCGCCCATGGCGCGGAACGGGTTCCGCCGCTTTTCACTAGGCTCAGTGGCTACTGCTTTGGCGGGTGCCGGTGCGGTACTTTTTTTGACGGTCTTTGTTTTTGTCGAAGTTGTGTCAGACGCCTTGATACGGGTTACTTTCGTATCGGTGGTTTCTGCTTTTGACTTTTTGCCCTTTGCTACCACAAAGTTTTCTCCCAAATTAAATAGTCTGCTTGAAGGCAGACTGTCAAGTACCACTATAGTTTACTACCGTTAAAACGTCAAGCGTGCTACCATGAAGACACTTATGATTATTATGTTCGCACTTTGCTTCGCTCTTTTTGTTCTTTTAATTGTCATGACTATTCGGCTCTTGCGGGCGTTTGACCGCTTTCGTATTAAAAAGCCGTACACGACCGCGCTTGAAGCGCCGAGTGTGAGCGTATGCATTCCGGCCCGCAACGAAACACATGCCATGACCCAATGCCTGGAGCGGGTGCTTGCAAGCGACTATGAAAAGCTGGAGATCATTGTATTTGACGATAACTCCGTGGATGACACGTCTGTTTTGATCCGTTCGTTCGCTCATGCTGGCGTGCGGTTCGTACCGGGCAAAGAACTGCCTGCTGGATGGCTCGGAAAGAATCACGCGCTTGAGGTTCTCGCCCGCGAAGCAAGCGGTACGTACGTGATGTTTATGGATGTCGACACGAACATAAACACGACGACCATAAGCCAGCTGGTAAGTTACGCGATGACGGAAAATGCCGAGATGGTATCCGTTATCCCGGGCCGTGCCGATGCCTGGCGTTCAAGTGTATTGTTTGGGCATCTGCGCTACCTATGGGAGCTGTTACTGTCGCGCAAAACGATGCCGGCTGCTGCCAGTTCACTCTGGATGATCAATCGGCGCACACTTCTTGATACATTCGAAGGCTTTACGCGTATGTCTGGTGACGTTGCGCCTGAGTCAAAGCTCGCCGCGCTACTGGGCGCCGGCGCTTACCGCTGTTTAGTGAACGTACCGACGCTTGGCGTGACTTATGAGAAGAAATGGCTATCGCAAATGGAGACCGGCCGAAGGCTCCTTTACCCTATGGCTGGCGGCACGCCACTAGGGGCCAGTGCTGCACTGGTACTTTTAGGGCTGTTAAATCTTCCCTTCTTTATTGTAGTGGGCGGACTCATTTTCGATTGGTCTCTGCTTCACACCCTCATGTTTGCAGTACTGCTTAGTTTCATGGCGTTTTACGCTTATTACGCCAAGCATCTGTGGGCGCGGGCATGGTTGCTCGGTGGCTTGTTGTGGCCGATCGTTATATTGCAAGAATTTATTTTAATGGTCGCCAGTATCTGGGGATATGCACGACATTCCATTACCTGGAAAGGCCGCCCCGTTCTTGCTCATTCTGTGCGGGAACAAAAGTAAAACGGCTATTTTTTATCTTGAGCAGGCAGCTTAAAACTGAAGCTTGAGCCGTGATTGAGTCGGCTTGAAAGTTCGATCTTCGTACCTAGCTTTTTAGCAAGCTTGGCAGCAACGTACAGACCAAGTCCCGTGCCGCCCGTTTCACGTGTGCGGTAATCTTCTGACCGGTAGAACTTATTAAAAATTTTAGCCTGGTCCGTCTTACTAATACCAATACCGGTGTCTTTTACTTCAAACGTAACGACATCGTCTTTTCGCGAGACATGAAGCGTAATATTGCCTTCTTTGGTGTATTTGAGCGAGTTGGTAATAAAGTTTTGCAGAAGTTCCTTTAAGTATAGGCGGCTGGCAGATACGTGTCCCAGATGCGAACTAAGGTCGAGGTTAAGGTGAAGATTCTTTTTCTCGGCCTGCGGACCGTATTCGCTATAAAGATCATCAACCAAAGTGCGCACTTCGATAGGCTCCGGTGTGTCGGCAACGCCCCGCTCGGCGCGCGACAGAGTACTGAGGTCGTTAACCATTTTAGAGAGAAAAATGACTTGGTCGTGGGCCGTTGTGATTCCCTCTTTTAAGATATTTTTAGCAATTCCGGGGCGTTCCATCATAACCTGGACATTACTGATCGTTCCCTCTGCGATGGTAATCGGGGTGCGAAGTTCGTGGCTGACCACGCTAATGAATTCGTCGCGTTCTTCCTCGAGGCTCTTTGATTTTGTGATGTCACGCAGAATAATGATGTATCCGTCTTTTGCCTCAGCCTTCTTTGTTTTGGAATAACTGCTTCGAATCGGCGAGTATGTGACTTCCAAGCGAAGTGTCTCGCCTTCTAGGGACATCGTCAGATCGTCGCGCACAACAACACCATGAGATTCTTTGAATTTCTTAAACAGTTCGAGCGGCTTGTTATCCTGGTCGAACAGATTGAGAATTTCATCGATATGGTGCCCGTTAAGACTTTTGTTCGTATCGAGCAGGTTAAGACTGGCGGCATTATACACGCGGATCACACCGTCCTTATCCGTACTAAGCACGGCGTCGGCCAAATTATTGACGATTGTTAGGATACGGTCACGCTGCAGGGACTCTAACTCTTTGCTGCGGGTGAGCTCTGCGCCGTCGACCTCTTGAGTCTGGCTAATGGCAATGGCTGCAAGCCCCACGATCAAGACGGCTACGACCGAGAGGACATCGGTGACTAATACTGTAACGTCGGCACTATAAAGATAGGCGTCAACTCCGGCGAGGCCGGCGAGAATAAGTACGCTAAGCCGTAGTCCCAATCGGGAGAAATAGGCGTACGAAGCAAGTAACAGTAGCACCCAACCTGCGATAAAAGGTGTCACGAAGCCCGAGACGAATAAAATGTAAGCGACGGAAAAAACATGATATGTCACAAGCCTGAAGCCTGAGTCGTATGCACTTCGAGCCTCTTTTAAAAACTGGAAAGACGCAAGAAGGATCCACGGAATCATGATTCCCAGGAATTCTGCGGTGCCGGCAAAATGTCCGTTTGGCGCAAGGCCGAACATAATGAGCACCCCGTAAAAAAGAAGCACTACCGGTAGTACTAGGCCAGAAACGCGGATAATCTGCGCTGTGCGCTGATTGATCGTTACCCCACCGCTATACATAATGGGTTAATTATACAGCATAAGCGCGTTGGTTTTAAATAGATGGCGTCTCGTTTTTTAAACTGCGCCTGTGGGCTTTATAATTTGGATCTGCTTTGGCAACGAGATTCCAGAAAGCCTCGGAGTGGTTCATCTGTAACGTATGGCTAAGCTCGTGGATCAAAACATAGTCGATTAACTCAAACGGTAACTTCATGAGCGCAATATTTAGGCTGATCGTCCCGTTAGAGTTGCAGCTTCCCCAGCGGCCGCTCGCATGCGAAAACCTGACTTTCTCGTAAGAAAAGCCGTGCTTGCCGGCGAGAAAAGCGAGACGCTTAGGTAAATAACTTTTTGCCTCCAGCCGATATGCTGAAATAACTTCATCACGGATACTGCGCTGAATAAGCGGGCTCGATTCGTCGGCGCCTTCGGGAATAGTGACGACGATTTGTTGACCATGGCGCCGGGTCGTGACTTTTCGTTCGCCGCCGTTTCGAATAATAAGCGTGTGACTTTTGCCGATCTGCATGCCGTGTTCAAAGTCCTGCGATCCCTGATATTCATTAAGCATTGCTCGTAGCTGCTCGCGCGAGGACTTTACGAGGCGCTTTACTAAAAAGACCGGTGCATACAGAGGCAGCGAAGCGCGTAAGCGCCCGTCGGGTGCAACTCGAATGCGCACCTGCGAAGCCCGTGCGCTGCGGCGCAACACGATCTCACCAAACTCTTCATCAGTGATTACGGGCATGTGGTTCCTATCGGATGGTAATACTGCGTCTTCCCGGACGCTCCCTCTCGCTAGCAATCGGAGTGGTGTGAACTGAAATTTCAGCACGCGGCGCAGACAGTCGCTTTAGTACGACCTTGGCCTGTGTTGCATAGGTGTGCTTGCCGCTGATGACGAGTGGCTTCTCTCCTGTGTTTGGAGCGGTGAAGCGTTTGGCGAGACGATCATATTCCTCGGGCGAGTAAATGCGGTTAGTTTTACTGGATGATCGGCGTGTTGAACGGCTTTTTGCTGTTGTTGGATCGGTCTGAACCCAGGTAATAAGTGTTTCGTAGCCTGCGGCGCGGGCTTTTCGAGCGAGATCGGCACGTTCGGTACGGGTGTCGCCTGTACCTTCAATAATGATCGACTGGCGGGTCTTCAGTAGCTCATCTAAACAGTAGTTCAGAAGATTTTTAGTTGCGGCAGAATCTCCTGCGGACAATTCTGTGATTTTTTCTGTATTTATATACGGAGCGCTAAACGTATCGGCAAATTTTTGGGCGAAAAAGGTCTTTCCACTTCCCGGCACGCCTACGACAACGATCAAATGCGGCTTGGTGAGGCTCAGTGATTTCATACTTATCAGTATAGCAAAAATAGCAAGTTGATTGTACAGCTGGGTATACGCTAGATATAGCGGTTATGCTAACTATTATTACATAAAGTTATTGACATAAGCGAAAAATAGTTGTATATTGGTAAGTATTAAGCCTGTGAGGGGCCTTAAAGCGAGGAGAGAGACGTGAGAAAGGTACATGTAGTAATACTTAGTGCGGTAGCTCTGATTGGAGCGTTGGTAACCTTGAACATCACCGGTACGAATAGCCAAGCTATCCGTAACGTTCGTGACTGTGACAATAACTCTATTATTTATTGTGGTGCGCTTAGCCAAAGTGAACTGCTAAAGAAATACGACGAGAACAAAACGAAGGACCTTCCTGCCATTTACGCTCACTATGGTATTTCTCGTGATGACCTTGCCGGTAAGACCAGCCAGGTGAAAATTGGTAAAGTCTATAAAGACGGCCGCGTAGAAGTCGACGGTAAAATCGTCGCTGACAACGCTCGTTCTGTTGGTCGCCACTACGCGCCAAAGAGCACAAAGGTAACGATTGCCGGTAAAACGTTCTACGAGCGTGCTAACACCGACGCATTCCAGTCGTCATACATTGACGCGTTCGTGCTGTTCCGGAACGGTCAGTTCTACCGCGCGGTTTTAACCTCCTGTTCTAACCCGCTTGTTGCAACTCCAAAACCAAAGCCAACCTACTCTTGTGACTCACTTAAGGGTACTAAGATCAGCCGCACCGAATACCAGTTTAACGCGACCGCGAAAGCTGCAAATGGTGCAACCATCAGCAAATACCACTTCGACTTTGGTGATGGCCAAAAGACCAGCTCGACTGCTGCTGCGGTAAAGCACAACTACGCAAAGCCAGGTACCTACAAGATCAAAGTATCTGTCGAAGTGAAGGTTGATGGTACAACAAAGACCGTTACAGGCCCTCACTGTGAAACGACTATCAAGGTTGAGGAAGTGCCTCAGAAGCCTGTTTACAAATGTGACAGCTTGACTGCCCGCCTGATCAAACTTGAAGAAAACAGCTACGAATACACCCTTCGCTACACTGCTGAAGGTGGCGCAACACTAAAGACCGTTGATTACAACTTCGGTGATGGTACTAAGGTGACTAAGCAGGCTGCCGAAGCGAAAACCGTACAGCACGCCTACGCTAAGGCTGGTACCTACAAAACAACCGCAACCCTTCATTTTACCTACAAAGAGAACAATAAGGACGTCGTAAAGGACGTAAAGTGTGAAACGTCAGTAACTATCAGTCCTGAAATGTGTCCACTGATTCCGTCACTTCCTAAGGATGACGAACGCTGTGCACCTTGCCCTTACAACCCGGAACTGCCAAAAGACAGCCCTGAGTGTGAAGAGCCTATCACGGAAACTCCACCTGAGCTTCCAAAGACCGGTACTGGTGAGATCATTGGTGGTGGCCTAGGTCTCGGTGCGCTTATCGGAGCTGGTTTCTACTGGCACGCAAGCCGCCGCAGCCTACTGAACGCATTGTTCAACCGCTAAAGCGAATCACTCTAAATAAAATACGCCCTGCTCCGCGCGGGGCGTATTTTTATTGTGATTAACACGGTATACTAAATGACATGTCATCGTTATTTCATAGTCATTCGCCGTTTCGAATATTCTTCGTTTCGGGCACCATCACTCTACTGTCCGTTTTTCTTGTTTATTACTTTTTAGGATGGCAGGCTGCATTTCTTACCCTCGTACTGATGGTCATTGAAGTAACGTTCAGTTTTGACAATGCCATTATTAATGCCCGGGTTCTTATGACGATGAGCCCATTTTGGCAAAAGATGTTCATCACCATCGGTATTTTGATCGCTGTCTTCGGTATGCGAGTCGTCTTCCCTATTTTAGTGGTGATGCTGACCTCCGGCCTCCCATGGGGTGATGTTATTAATCTGGCGCTTAACGAGCCAGAGAAATATGCGCACGAGCTGCATGCCGCGCATACGTCCATCGCGTCGTTTGGCGGTATGTTCCTCTTGATGCTCTGCCTTCACTTCTTCTTTGATTCGAGCCGACAAGTGCGCTGGATTCAGCGTATTGAGCGGCCGATGCAAAAGATCGGTTCGTGGTGGATGTATACGCTCATTTGTTTCGCCGTACTTGTGACGGTGACGCTGCTGCCGTTTAACGCGCATCCGACCGATACGTTCATTGCCGGATTCGTCGGTATCGCGACATATCTCATTATTCATGGCTTTACCGAACTCTTTACCCGTCAGCATGAAAAACACGAGAAAACCCATGGATCTGCTTACAAAAAGGCGGGGCTTGCCGGGTTCTCTGCCTTTATGTATCTAGAGGTTCTGGATGCAAGCTTCAGCTTTGACGGCGTCATCGGCGCGTTTGCAATCACTAACGACGTTATTTTGATCGCCGTAGGTCTTGGTATTGGTGCGCTTTGGGTACGATCTCTGACGATCTTTATGGTACGTCGCCAAGTGTTAAATGCATATAAGTACCTTGAGCATGGTGCGCACTACACCATCGGACTTCTAGCCGCATTCTTACTGGGCGGGCTCTTCCTTAAGGTCCCGGAAGTAATCGCCGGTGTATTTGGCATCGTTATTATTTCTGCCTCGATTTATAGCTCGATTAAGGCAAAAAAGATGGACGACCCAAAGACGGGCGCGCTCCATGATGCTCACGTAGAGTCACTTCCTGCTCCGAAAAAGACCACCAAGAAGCGTTAGTTAGTAACAGTTACTGGTTCGCCCAAGAATTGCCCGTACCTTGCTGCGGGCTTTTCTAGTGACTTTAATTCGGCTTTAGTCAGTTTGCGGAAAGGATCAAGGGTGATTGTAATGCCGGATTTACGAACCGTTTTTTTCCAAAGCCCGACAACTTGGCCATCAATGACAATAGTTGGAAGAAACACACCGTTACCCCCTGGGAGAATACGCTGCATGTGTTCGACAGTTGCAACAGCAGATCTGTCCTTATAGCCTAAAATAAACTCATCAAAGCCTGGTAAAAGAAAAGCTTCGGGTGCTTCGCTTGTTTTAAGAGGGGTATCTTTATTCATCCAGTGAACCGTACCCTCGATTTCAATGTGCTTAAGAGAGTCTTTGGCAAGCTCAAGCCCTGTTTTGGCATCCGTCATTGTCATGAAGCCCCATCCGGCAAAGTCTTTCAGGGTTGTCGGGCCGTGGCTTTTAAAATAGCGCTCAGCAAGCCGCTTTAGCGACTCCTCGCGACTTATTGGCTCAGTTTGCCCTATCCACTCATCCACGAGGACGTAAGTGGGCTGTTTGTCGACATGCGCTCCGTGGCACACCAGGCCCATGTGCGCGAAGTACCCGATTAGATGGATTCCTTTTTGGCCTTTAGGATCGACACCGCCATTCTCAAAAAGTTGGTATAATTCGGCGCGTGTTAAACTCGTGCCTTTTAAAGAATTTGTGATGATAGCTTCGGCTTTTGTCAGGGTTGCATCGTCGATACCAAGCTGCGCTCGGCGCCCCGCGTACGATTTAATGACCCGGGGCGTGAGGAGTGTTTGCATCCAGCGCAGGTCTTCTGCGGCAACATAATGAAGCGTGCCTCGCATCGGCCAAGTGCGGACAATCTTGCGATCACTGATCTCTTTTTCGATGTCTTCAAGTGTCAGGTTGGGCGTACGTAATGCAATCGCCCATAGGGCACCGGCATGGTCTTGGGCCTGCATGGCACCCATCCACGAAACCACCTCATGAGCGGTTTTTGGCTCCGACTGCCCTATCCACTGGCTGGAGATGCGGCCCGTTCCTATGTTTTTACTATCCATTACTTCACAGTATACTGGGATAATGACTGAAAAACGAACATCTCAAGAAACAGTAGATTACATTGTCGAGCAAATTTTAAACGCCGGTGACGTACGCTTTCGCAAAATGTTCGGCGAATACGCGATTTACTGCGACGAAAAAGTAGTAGCGCTTGTTTGCCGCGACGAACTATTTGTAAAAGCGACCGATGCAGGCAAGGAATTCGCATCCAATTTTGAACTTACTCCCGCCTACCCTGGCGCAAAGCCTGGTATTCATGTTCCCCGCGATAAATGGGACGATACGTCGTGGATGGCCGAGTTGATAAGAGTTACGGCCGAGGCGCTTCCCGTTCCTAAAAAACGTAAATAAAGACTACGTGTTTTTAGCGAAGTAAGCTTTTAGCTTAGCGGCGTAGGGTGCGCGTGCATCCCAGTCGACAAATTTTTTATTGTCGTGATTTTGGTAGAGTTTGTCGTTTTCGTATCTTGGGAAGACATGAACATGAAAATGCCAAACGTCCTGGTTGCCGGCCGGTTCGTTGTGCTGACGGGTTGAGGTTCCGCTGCAACTGTACGTGCTGCGCATGGCAATAGCGACTTTTTGAGCAACCTTGTGGACCTCGCCTATTAAGTCTTCAGGGATATCATAAATGTTTTCATAGTGTTCATTCGGCACTACGAGCACATGCCCGGGATTATTCACCCACCATTTAGGGGCAATCTTTGCAGTGGCAAATTCGTTTTGATAAACAATATCACCTTTGGTTGCGAATTCATCTTCGTGACCTTTTAGGAGTGCACAGAATGGGCAGTGATAATCGGCAGGTTCGTGATTGAATTCTTTGGTCATAGAGAAATAATAGCATGTTTAATCCGAGATTTTACGCGTGGATATGAGCTATGTTCCTACTTAAGTGTAGTATGGTAAAACTCTGAGTACGAAGGCAGTTTGCCCGCTTCAAAATCCTGTTGGCGTTGTTTCCAGCGCTCGATCGTGGGTTGGTACCATGTTTGATCCTGCATGAGCGGGTCATCTTTATGTTTTTGATAGATTTTTTCAAAGGCTTCGATATTCTCAAGATACGTACCATTGGACCGTATGCCGTCACCCCCGAAACGCTGGTAGTAGGTAACGAGGACTTCGTTTACGAATAAAAACCCTTCCGGGTATTTCGTACCCATAGAGAGTGTCAGGTCCCAGTCTTCCATGACGGGTATTGTTTCGTCCCATGTAATGCCTTCGTCAAATACTTTGCGGTGGTGCATTAGCCCGTTTGTATCGGCATGAAAAGTACGCATGAAGATATCGTGTATTTTTATCTCATCGGTGAGAATGTCAATTTTGTCGGGCTTACTTTCAATAAGCTTCCCGTCTTTGTATTGTTCTAAGATCCGGTGCGTACGCGGCAGGGCGAAAACAGTGTTCGGATGCTCCGAGATACTCTTATGCATTACTGCTAAGTAGTCCGGCGTAAACTCGTTGTCGCTATCCAGGTATGCGATCCACTCTCCTCGTGCTTCAGCTAGCCCGTGGTTACGTGCCGCGGCGACACCGGCGTTTTCCTGAAATACGTATTGAATGCGATTATCATCTAAGCTTTCAATCACTTCACGTGTGCTGTCGGTAGATCCGTCATCTACAACAACGAGCTCCCAATCTTGATCGGTCTGCGCCAAAATGCTATTAATGGCTATCTGGATGATGTATGCCCGATTATATGTCGGTACGATAATCGATGTCTTGGGGTTTGTCATGCTCATATGATAACAGTAGAAGACTGTGTTTGTGCATAGTAAAACGCCCAGACCTTACGATCTGAGCGTTTTACTATGGCAGGAGTGGAGGGACTCGAACCCCCGACACCCGGTTTTGGAGACCGGTGCTCTGGCCAGCTGAGCTACACTCCTACGGTACTGCTGTATTGTAGCAGATAACGGCCTCTGGTGCTACAATTTTTACCATGATACGACGGATAACTGGCGGCTTCATTGCCATCCTAGGACTTGCGCTCGTGGGCTACAGTGGTACTGAGCTTTGGGATGCGCTTTGGATGGGGTTTGACTATACGGGAATCAGCGCTGCCGTTATACGAATTGCTGGTTTTGATTATGCAGGGCCAATCAGTATCGTTGCCGTCGCCTTTTTAGGCGGCTTACTATTTGTAGCTGGTTGTATTACCATGACTCCGATGAAGCAAAAGAAGCGGTCTAACGTTCGCGATCAGCACGAACCGCGCGTTTAAAGCGGCGATCAGCGTTCGGATCGGCAAATCGAGCGATAGGCTCGTGCATGATAATACGCTCGGAGCGCTTTTTATCTGCATCAATATCTTTTAGGGCGTCAACGAAGAATTTCTCGATCAGCCATTCGCGTCCTGGAGGAACCTGGCCAACGACAGTAACGCGCCATAGTTCGTCGTCCCAACGCTCGGCATATTTGATACGGAGCGGACGTGCAAGCAGTGTCGGACCGGTAGGTACGGTGTTAAGAACGCTCTCGATTGCTCGCTCGCCTTCTACCCGGTCACGTACGAAGATGTCAACAGCCAGCGTACGAAGTGCCTTAGGTGTTACGTGAACTGCCGTCATATGTTGGTTATGGATCCAGACGGCCTCACCGCTAATGGTACGGATACGAGTTGAGCGCAAGGTAAAGCGCTCTACGACGCCCGCGACGTCCCAAAATGGCTCTACTTTGATGAAATCGCCGACGTTAAACCATTTTTCGATGATCATGGTGGCACCCGCCGTGATATCACGGAGTAAAATACCCACCGTCTGTCCGGCGAACACTACGAAAAAGGTACCGGCTCCAATGGCCGCGATGCTGCTGGTCGCTTCTGGAATAAGGAGTTTCCAGGCAATGTAGCCGACGATAGCAACGATAAACGCGCGAATGGCGGCAACGGCGACACTCAGGTATGTTTCTACCTGGCGAAGACGAATGAAACGTTCTTCATCGGATTCGTTGTCGGAGTGCGAAGCCACTACTTGCGCGACACGGATTACCCCTTTTGCAATGAAGCGACTCACCCAGTAGGCGAGGATCATGGAGATCGCCAAAATGAGAAACGCCCTGTAGGCGTTCGGCTGGCTTACGAACTGTTGGATCTCGGTGCCGGCCTTATCAAAAAAATCTTGCTCAAACATTAGTATCTATTTTACTGCAAGCGGTTGTAAAAAACGAGTATTCTGGTAATGTTTTTTGGTTTTGGTAATATCCTGAAAAACCATTGAAAAAGCATAAGCTCCAATCTATAATGTCATCAAGAACCAACGGAAAAGGAGCGTTCGGACGGAAACGTCTGTTTGGCAAGCAGGATGAATATACTGATGCTCGGGTGGGAGCTCCCGCCGCATAACAGTGGCGGACTTGGAGTGGCGTGTTATCACATGTCCAAAGCGCTTGCTATCGAGGGCGCGTCGATTGACTTTGTTGTTCCCTATTCTGCGTATCATCCCAAAACCGAATATATGACGGTTCATGCTGCTACGAAACTCGGTCCGCTTGACCGCTATGGCCTGATGGGTGCTTACGATAGCAAATACCTTCGAAAACTAGGATTAGATGAGATTGACAGTGATGATCTTAAGGATATGCGCGGTGTTCAGAAGCGTTATGTTGAGTTCGTCGACCGGATGGTACGTGAGAAAACACCGGACGCAATCCATGCCCACGACTGGCTGACAATGGAAGCTGGTATGCGAGCCAAAGAGCTCACCGACGCTCCGCTGATTGTACATGTGCATGCGACGGAGTTTGATCGATCTGGCGAGCGTTTCGGCAATCCTATCGTTCATGAAATCGAATATCAGGGCCTGATGATGGCTGACCGTATTATCGCCGTCAGTAACATTACAAAGAACATTATCGTTCATCGCTACGGCATCCCAGCGGATAAGATCGAGGTCGTCTATAATGCCATTGATGTCGAGAGTATGGGTCAGCACGAATATGATCGTCGAACGTACAAATATCTCGAAAGCCTAAAGGATGAGGGCTACACGGTCATTTCTACAGTAACTCGTTTTACGATTCAAAAAGGGCTTACTCATTTTGTCCGCGCAGCTGCCCGTGCCAGCGAAAAACACGACAAACTAGTATTTTTGCTAGCCGGTGACGGCGAGCAGCGCGATGAGCTCATGAAGCTGTCTGCGGATCTTGGCATTGCCGATAAAGTCTTTTTTACAGGTTTTGTGCGCGGCAAACAGTGGCGTGATGCGTATAATGTGGCGGATATTTTTGTTATGAGCTCGGTAAGTGAGCCGTTCGGGCTTACCGCTCTTGAAGCCGCGCATCACGACTCAGCTCTCATCATTACAAAACAGTCAGGTGTCGGTGAAATCCTGCATAATATCTTCCGCTACGATTTTTGGGATATCGATACACTCGCCGACCAAATGGTAGGAATCGCCACTTCACCTTCGCTTGCAACTGAGCTTCGCCGCAACGCAAAGCGTGAATACACACGTATTTCATGGACGGATGTCGCAAGGCAGTGCATGCATCTCTACTCCCGCGCTAAGATCGGGGCGTCAGCATGAGTAAGCGCGGAATAGTTTTGTACTTACACGTTCATCAGCCGTGGCGTGTGCGCAAGTACAGTATTTTTGATACTGCCGAGCAGCATGACTACTTTGATGAGTCGGACACTAGCACAGATCGTAACAACGAGCGTGTGCTGCGTAAAGTCATCGAAAAGTCGTACCAGCCGATGAATGAGCTGCTCGAAAAATTGTTAAAACGACATCCTGAATTCCGTGTTTCTTTTAGTATCACCGGCACGTTTATTGAACAGGCCGAGCAGTGGGCTCCAGAGGTACTTGATAGTTTCCGTCGTCTGGTCGCTACCGGCCAGGTTGAGATCGTCGCCGAGACGTATTACCACAGCCTCGCGTTCTTTTACAGCATGGAAGAATTCGAACGCCAGGTTCGTATGCACCGTGAAAAAATTCGTGAACTGTTTGGCGTGGAGACGCAGGTTTTTCGTAATACCGAGCTCTCGTATAACGACAGTATGGCGAAATGGGCCGACGAGTACGGATTTAAGGGAATCCTCGCCGAAGGTTGGGATCCTGTCCTCGGGTGGCGCAGTCCGAACCATATGTATCGGCCTACCGGCACGCACGACATCCGCCTTTTAATGAAGAACTACAAGCTCAGTGATGATGTTGCTTTCCGTTTTGGTAATCGTAACTGGGAACAATGGCCACTTAACGCCGATACATACAGCGATTGGATGAACGCCGCCATTACGGATAGCCAGCTCGTAAACCTTTTTATGGACTACGAAACATTTGGCGAACATCAATGGAAAGACACCGGCATCTTCGACTTCTTCGAAAGCTTTGTTAGTAAATGGCTCGAAAATCCAGAGAATACATTCTATACCCCTTCAGAAGCCATCGCCGTGCACGAACCTGTTGGCGAAATCAGCATGCCGCACACCGTAACGTGGGCAGACTCTGAACGTGACCTTACTGCCTGGCTCGGTAATAGTATGCAGCAAGAAGCGCTCCGTCATTTGTATGCGCTGGAAGATGACATTCTGCGTTCTGGCGACCTGCAGCTTATTTCTGACTGGCGTAAGCTACAGACTTCTGACCATGTCTACTATATGTGCACCAAGTGGTTCAATGACGGTGACGTGCATGCCTACTTTAGCCCGTATGATTCGCCGTACGACGCATTCCTGTACTTTATGAACGCCGTGCGGGATGTTCGCTATCGCCTGATGGAGTATCATAGACATGGAGGGCTGCATGGCTAGACCTATCGTACTCAGCAACGGCGAACTGCATGTCGGCATTAACCGGTTCGGTCTTGTTCATGACTTCTATTTTCCTTATGTTGGCCTGGAAAACCACGCTGCCGGCAAATCGCTGCGCCACCGGGTTGGTGTGTGGGTTAACGGCGAGATCAGCTGGCTAGATGAGGATGGCGGCTGGGAATTTAAGTTCCGCTATCCTCACACTGCGCTTATCGGGCACACAGTTGCAAAGAACGAACGTCTCGGAATCTTATTAGAGTTTGATGATGTCGTGGACGCGACGATCAGCGCGTTTATGCGCAATGTTCATGTGGTAAATCTGTGGGGTGAGGAGCGCGAGATCCGGCTGTTTATGCATCAGGCGTTTGTTATTGGCGATGCTCGCAGTAACACAGATACGGCACAGTACCTGCCCGATAGTCATGCGATTTTGCACTATAGAGGTCGCCGCGCATTTATAATCTCTGGTGAAAGTGACGGCAAACCTTTCGACCAGTACACCGTAGGGCTATTTGGTATTGAAGGTTGGGAAGGTACGTTTCGTGACGCCGAAGACGGTGAGTTGAGTTTTTGCAACGTCGAACATGGACGAGTCGACTCGGTGATTCGCTTTAAACTTGATATTCCTGCCCACAGTTCCAAGCGGGCGCATTATTGGATTGCGGCCGGTACTTCAATGCGCGAAGCACTCTATATTAATAAACAGGTGCGCGAAGATGGAGTCCTAGTGCGTCTTCATGAGACAGCAAAATGGTGGGATACCTGGCTGCAGCCTGCTCTTAATGTATCTGAAAAAATCGATCCAAAATACCAGGAAAGCTTTATTAAAAGCGTCATGGTTATCAAGTCTCAAATTGATAAACGCGGAGCTGTTATCGCCAGTACGGATACGGCGATGCTTAATTATTCGCGCGATGCCTATGCGTACTGCTGGCCGCGTGACGGCGCCTATGTCCTGTGGCCACTGATTCGTATGGGCTATATTGATGAGCCTCGTCGTTTCTTTGAATTTTGCCGGCACGGCCTGCATCCGAGCGGTTATTTAATGCATAAATACCGTGCGGATGGCGCACTTGGTAGTAGCTGGCATCCGTATGTGCATGATGACGGCTCGTTTGCTCCTCCTATACAAGAGGACGAAACGGCATTGGTCTTATTCGTTTTTGTTCAGTTCTATCAAATGCACGCAGACCCGCGGCTTCTCCGTGATTTTTATGAACCGATGGTGGTGCCAATGGCTAATTTCTTGGCAAGTTACATCGACGAGACGACAGGCCTCCCTAAGCCTACCTATGATCTGTGGGAGGAGCATTACCTAATAACAACCTACACAACTTCTGTCGTGTATGCCGCCCTGCTTGCAGCCGCAGACTTGGCGGATGAATTTGGGGACTCTGGTAGCGCGGTGAAATGGCGCTCAGCTGCAGAAGATATCTCCGCAGCCGCGCATAAGCATCTATTTAATAAAGAGCGCGGCGCATTTTATAAGGGACTCATCGTTAAAGGGGATACGATCGAGTATGACGAAACCTTTGATCTCTCCAGTGTCTTCGGTTCATTTATGTTCGGCCTGTTTCCGGTCGGAAGCGACGAAATGAATACGGCGATCCAGACACTTAAAACGACGTTCGGACTCAGTGATTCTGTGGTAGGCCTGCCGCGTTACGAAAATGATCCTTATTGCCGTGCTGATGATGGGATTACGGGCAACTGGTGGATTATTTCATCACTCTGGATGGCTCAGTATCATCTAGAGACCGATAATACCGAACAAGCCTTCCGTGTTCTGGACTGGGTGCATGATCACGCGACAAGTACGGGTATTTTGCCAGAGCAGATTAATCCAAGGGACGATTCTTCGTTGTCGGTGTCTCCACTAACCTGGAGTCATGCCGAATATATAGCGACAATCCTCGATACGATTACGGAAAAGAAATAATGAAACCATCATATTTTGTTGCCGCATTTACCCCCTCGAAGGTCATACAGGCTCGGGTTCATAAGCATACGATCATGCAGTTCGCCGAGAAAGTCGGTCTTGTTTACTTTGGATATGTCGATCAGCGAAACGACGATCACAGGCTTGTGCGCGGACTAACGGTATCGGCAAAACACCGTGACAATAATTACTGCATCGGCTCGTTCGACGGGTATGACATAGCACTTGTGGAGCGATCAGATAAAATCGAGTTCCCCGGTAAACCTTCAAAGAGGCATGAGTGGATCATTATGACGTTTGACCTTCATGCTAAAGTCGATATTCCGCATATATTCATGGGGCTTCACACACACGGCGAGGCATTTTACGCGCAGCTATTTACAAAGTTCTCAACTTTATCTAAAGTGCCCCTCGGTACATTAGGTGTTTACGAAGGTGCTTTTGCTCAAAAATACGCCCTGTTCGCTACACCTACGCAGGCACTCTCTGCTGAGCGGCTTTTTAACCCGGCATTTGCTAAAAAAATTGTCGACGAATTTGGCAGCTTTACGTTAGAGATCGTTGACGGTACGCTTTATGTGTACGCGGAGCATCAGCGCGTAACAAGCGGGCTGCTGGAAAAGATGCTCAAAAACGGGCTTTGGGTCGCGAGAGCACTCGACGAAGGCTCGGCAAATCTTTAGTCTCCGAGGCTTGCTTACAGGGGTTAATTTTGCTACAATTAGCCAAGGTACGCCGTCGTAGCTCAGCTGGTAGAGCGCATCCATGGTAAGGATGAGGTCTCGGGTTCAAGCCCCGACGATGGCTCCATTTTTGTTTGACCTCTAGCAATTAACCTGTTTTCATGCTAGAATAGATTGAATCTAAAGTATAAAATCTAAGTGAGTAAGTAATGGCAAAGAAGAATACAAAGCGCAAATTGGTTGGTATCGTGAGTGATCTTACTGGTCACCGCCGCTACACGACTAAAAACACGCAGAACACAACTGAAAAGATCGTCCTCAAGAAGTACGACCCAATCGCACGCAAACCAGCGACCTACACTGAAACCAAGAAGAACCTGGGCCGTAACGAAATTAAGCCACGTAAGGGCTAGTCGTAAAAGATTATATAAAAACATCCTCTCTGCGAGGATGTTTTTCTTATTACTAGGATGCTTTCAACTGTGATTTTATGTCGTCTATGAACTCCGACTGCAATAGCTGATTCCACGGCAAGAATAGCGGCTCTGGTAAGGAGTCGAATGTCTCCCATGATTGTGCTATGCACTTGTCAGGCTCTGTAATACGAGCTTCTCCGCCCTCCCACTCACTTATCATCCAGATTGTTACGTAGTGCTTGCCCTCATCCGGGAATACATCATTTGTAACGGCTCCGAAGCGGATGTTCTTAATGGTAATGCCGGTCTCTTCCTCTACTTCACGCGCTGCAGTGTCTTCGAATGACTCACCAAATTCCAAATGACCACCCGGCACTGACCAACTGCCAGCCCCATGCGAACCTTGACGTTGCTGCATAAGAAACCTGCCGTCTTTAAATACAAATACCCCGATACCTACTCTTGTTTGCATGTTTTTAGTCTAGCAGTCTTTTACCTAAAAAGAAAAACACACGGCGTAAACCGTGCGCTTTTCTTGGTACTGGGGGTAGGATTCGAACCTACGAAGGCGAATGCCGACAGATTTACAGTCTGTTGTGTTTGACCGCTTCACTACCCCAGCCCATGGAGCCGCTTCAGGGACTCGAACCCAGGACCTGCTGTTTACAAAACAGCTGCTCTAACCAACTGAGCTAAAGCGGCATAATTCTTTCGAAGTACAGGTACAAGTGTATCGTAACTACCCTGTAATTTCAATAGTTACATGACAACTCGGCGTACTTGCCGAATCTTTTTGGGCTGTCCTGGTGGGATCAGTAATTTAGCGGCCTTTTCACGAAGATCGGTCGCAAGTTCTACCTGATTATTACGCTCGTACGCGTCCGCAAGGATGTTGAGCGTCTGAGGAATCGGATCGAGTTCGACGGCGCGTTCAAGTGCTTCGATCATCTTTTTGTTGTGCCCCATCTTTTCTTGTACCTTGGCATACGCAATATGACGAGCCGCTAGGTCATTCTCCATTGCAAGCGCCTGCTCAAATGCAAGAGCTGCTTTGTCGTAGTTGCCGGTTTCGTAATAAATAAGTCCGACGTTATGAAGGCTGCTTGCGCTCGGCTCTAGGCTTTGAGCAATCTCAAAGCACTCGATAGCGTCTTTGAAAGCCTGTTGTTTGGCATACAGGATACCAAGGCGGTTATACGCAGTAGCATTGCGCTCGTCGACACGCAAAATAGTAAGAAGAGCCTTCTCTGCACGAAGGTATTTCTTCTCGCGCAAAGAATCTTGGGCGACATCCCATAATTGATCGAGTTTTTCGGATATCTTTAATGGGATATCCGCGGTAACTTCACTGATGGTCTGACGACGCATAATCGCCCAGACGCCCAGTGCCATAAGCAGTAGCATTCCTAACATATTCAACGCTTATTATAGCACAAAGCGGGCCAGCTGAAGGCGGACGTTGCCGTTTGCAGAAATGAGATCATGCGCCTTTAATAGCTGTTCCAGCTGTGCTGCTAACGACTCTTGTGGCTTTGCACTAATGCTACGGCGCGCGATGGCTAGAGCGCTAGTTAGAAGCCGGAGCGCGTCGGCTCGCAAAGATTGATACTTTTGAATAATAAGGATCTTTTCGTAAGGAGATCCGGTCAGCAGTGTACGGGCATCCCCCATGAATTTTGCACGCTCGGCAAAGTAATCCTCGTTTTGTGAAAGGCGCGCTAATTCAGCAGGTAATCCTGAGGCGATAAACTCCATTTGGCGTCGCTTAG
>DASUVJ010000042.1:0-10064 GCA_036378995.1 Saccharimonadales bacterium (SeqCode) | reverse complement strand
TATTCTTAACGGCGCTCAGCTTATTCTTAACCATCGGAACAATCGGTTATCTTGTTGGTATATCCTTAGGATTTTCACTTACCGAGGCGATTATCACCGGCTTGGCGCTGTTTTTCAGCAGTACTATTATCATTGCGAAAGTTTTAAGTGACAAAAAGCAGCTGACGAGATTAAACGGGCAGATTGCGATCGGTGTGATTCTGTTAGATGACATCATCGCCACATTCGCCCTCCTATACGTAACCGCACAGAACGGTCAGCCGCTCGGGCCGGTAGAGATCGGTCTGCTTACACTAAAGGGTGCCGCCCTCATCGCTGTACTAACATTCCTCGGCATAAAAGTACTTCCGTGGGCGGCAAAATTCGTCGCAAAGTCGCAGGAACTGCTGTTTATCTGTGCGCTTGGATGGGGATTTGGCGTCGCGTCCATTGTTAACGAAATTGGATTCTCGGTCGAGATTGGCGCATTGTTTGCCGGTGTCACGCTGGCCCATTTACCCTATGTGCATCAAATCGGCGCCAAGCTAAAGCCACTACGAGATTTTTTTATTATCATTTTCTTCATTACGCTCGGCCAAAGTCTGCTCCTCTCTGATCTTGAGGCCGCAGTAATCCCAGCGATTATTCTGTCGCTGATTACTATCATCATTAAGCCATTTGCCGTCATGACCGCGCTCGGCCTACTCGGTTACACAAAAAAGACCAGTTTCATGACGGCCATTAATCTGTCGCAGATCAGTGAGTTTTCTATTATTCTGGTCGTCCTTGCCGCTGGCGCCGGCATTGTCAGCAGTCAGCTGGGTGCGATTATTACATTGGTCGCCATTATTACCATTACGATTTCGACGTACCTGATGAAATACGATGAGTGGATCTTTAAAAAGTTCGAACATCGCCTGCATTTCTTCGAGCGCAGCGTCACACGCGAGTCCGAACATCGCGCCCGAACCTACCCGCTTGTCCTATTTGGCTATCTTAATGGTGGTGCTCAGTTTGTTAAGACATTCCGCCACATGAAGCAGGATTTTGTCGTGGTCGACTACGACCCCGAGGTCATTGAAGAGCTCGACCGTAAGCACATCGACTTCCTTTACGGTGACGCGACCGATCATGAGCTGCTCGCCGATATTAATATGGACAAGGTAAAACTTATCGTTAATACGATTTCGGATCACGAAGTAAACCGAACGATCATTCGCTACATTCGACATCGTAATAAAACAGCGGTAATCGTCTGCTATACCGACACGCACACCGAAGCGGCGGAGCTATATAAGCTCGGTGCAACGTATGTCGTACTGCCACACTTCTTAGGATCAGAGCAGCTAAGTTCTTCGCTCAAACGCCATGGACTGGACAAAGAGTTCTTTTACCAGCACCGTAAAACACATCTCGATCAGATCGACAAAGCCCTATCCGACCGTTAATCTTTTACGTAAGATTTCTTTGATTCGTTTTCGTATGTTTGACGAATTAGTTCTTTGAGCTCGCTTTTATCGAGATCGGACAAGCGCTTGAAGTAAATACAGGCTTTTCCATTTTGATAATTACCAACTTTTTCGAGCTGATCTTTATAGCGCTCAATCTCATAGGTAAGATAAAAAGCGAACTTACCTTTTCTTGGCGAAAAGCCGATGATCGGCATGTCACCCTCTCGACCCGATTCGTACTTATAATGCTGCGAGCCGAAACCAATAATACTCGGACCCCACATGACAGGAGGCTTATTGGAAACCTCTTGCATCATGGCGACTAGTTCTTCACTTTCACGGCGCTGTGTTTCATCCTCAATCGTTGCTAAAAAATCAACAACATTACTATTGGTTGGAACTGTTTTATTGGTCATATCCGCCTCGCCTTCTTGATTTTATTATACTCCACGCACCACTAACGTTGCCGTCGCCCATCTACGCGACTGAGGAATACTGGCAGTAAATGGTCCTTGGGCTCCCGTAGCAGACGCCAGTTGATCATACGTAGCCAGCGCCGCATTATTATTAGGGCTAATAGTACAAGTGGTAAGTTCATTGCTAAACCCTGCAGGATCCGTCCAATCAGACCCTTCGATAATCGTACCCGTAGTAGTAGGCACCGCATAGACCGTTACTATCATGGCATTGGTCGACGCAACCGTAACTGACGGCGCAGCGCCGCTCGTAGCCGCAGGGTCGACCTCTCCAAAAATAACCGAAGAGTCCAGCGGTGTCGCCTGGTTGACGTTTGCATATACTCGGATATGCGCTGTGGTATTCTCTCTGTTTACCATGCTAGTATTAACCACACTGCCGGCATCTCCTGCTTGTGCCAGTCGCGTATAGATCGCCATCGTAAACGCCGCACCACCAGCCCGTTGCTCGCCCTGCTTCGTCCAGCCGGCAATCGGATTAAACACCGTTGTCGCGTTGCTGTTCTGAGAAACGATAAGCACGAGCAAATCGCCGATTTGAGTAGCGGCTGGAATCGTAATTGGCATTGTGTCTGGAGTTCCAAACGCAGAAGCGTTGCTTTCGACGGCAGTACTGGTTGCGCGAAGGCTTACGACAGGCGACGAAGAAAGTGGCAACCACGCCGTGCCGTTCCAGCGTTTAAGTGGTTTTTCCAGCCAAGTAGAACCATTATAGAACTTAACGGGTTTTAGCGCCCATGCTGAGCCGGTATAGACTTTTATTTTGCCAGCCGATGCGTCGCTAATAATAAAGTCAGCAGCAGTTTCGGCGTTGCCGCCAAACGGACTGAACACACTGCTCGCGCCAATAATCGTCGCCCACGTTTGCCAGTGGTAGCTAGCACCGGAAGACAAGCCCGTCGCCGCCACCGCCAGACGCTGATAGATGCTTGGCGATTTATTCTGCCACTGCCAAGCGGCTGGAGCCTCCTGAAAATTAAGTTCCTGCGTATCACTAAACCACGTTCCGGAAATCGGACGGCCACATGCCATAACGAAGGCGTTTCCGATAACCGCGGCACCGGCACTTCGGCGAGCCGCAGGGGTATTGGCGGTCGATTGAGTCGTCCATGAGGTAAACGAACTTGTGCTAGTGTAACGAACGGTATTGTTAACAGCACTACCGTCGAATCCCCCAAAACACACGAGCCGTTGGTTAACACTATCGTATCCCATGACCGCGCCTCGTACTGCGAGCCCTCCTGTAACGTTAGTGTTCACCCATGCGCCGTTTGTTGTAGTTACATCGAGATAAAAAAGCTGAGTCGAGTAGCCCACGCCGTTAAATCCACCGTGTACATACAGCCGTTTCGCAGCCGCATCAAACGCATAGGCCGATTGCCATACCGCGGTCGGTGCAGTTCCAGTAGGGCTAAGCTGCGTCCAGGTTTCGGCTCCTGATAAGCTCAGTGCCCATACATCATTTAAGATTGTCGACTGGTTTTGACCACCCCATACAATAAGCCGTTGATTTGCCGCATCATAACAACCGGCCGCCAGCCATCGTTGCGGCGGCAGCGTGCCTGATGGAGTTAATTTACGAGCCCGATACACTCCATAGCTATCTGCTTTTAATTCCCACACGTCGTTCGTCATTTGGCTTGAACCCGCAAGTCCACCAAAATGAATGATCCTATCATTTACAGAATCATAAACAGCAAGTCCGCCTTCGTTTTGCGGCATGCCAGTCGGGCCACCCATTGCCATACGCCATTTATTACTCGTACGGTTATATGCCCAAATCTCCGCCACATGTTCACCATCAGCGATCGTCGTGTCGTCGTCCATGGCGCTGTAGCCATTAATGAAGATCATTTCTCCACGGCTTGAATCATACGCAACGGCAGGTGCGTCTCGTGCCCTAAAGTCATCGGCGATCATAAGACTGCCGAGCGGAGCCGACGGTGAAGTATTGTTCATTTCAAACGCATAAACATATTTATCCGTCGCATCGAACCCGTTGATCGTCGACATAATCATGATATTTCTACTCGTATCGACCGCGGATGAAGCACTAGAGAATGCTAGGATGCCCTGGTTCGTCGTACTATTAGCGCGGATTTCCGTCCACGACTCAGAAGCTGGCGTCAGCGAAAGCGCGTAAACATCGTTACGGTTATTACTCACGCTCCCCTGCCAACCGGCAATAAGAATCGCTCGCTGATTAACCGGGTCGTACCCCATATTCGGCAGTTCACGGATTGCCGGTGGCGTGCCGCCGGGCGAGATCTGAGAGAACGTGTTGGTCGCGATATTATACTGCCATACGTCATTCAAATAGACCGTCTCGGAGCGACCGCAGGTAATGATCAGACGATTGTTCGCCGAATCATAAATCATAGCCGTTCCGGAACGCGCCGACGGACTGCCGACTGCGCCGTTTGCTTTTAGTGCCGTCCACGTTACAGAGCCTGGCGAGTTAACGTTGAACGTACACCGCTGTATATCGTTAAGGCGCGTTGAACCCCAGCCACCAAAAAGATAGAGATCGATTGTATTACTTGCAGTGACTTTCGCGACCATATGATGGGTTAGGTACGAACGGACCGCAGGTGTGTTCGTCTGGGTTACGGTCGTCCATGCTTCGCTGCCCGGTGTCGAAATATCCAAAACGTGCATTTCATTTGAATCGCTCGGCGTTGCGCCGCCCCACACCACCATATACGCCTTATCGACGGACCCTGAAGTCGTACCTCGCGCGTAGGTTGAAGCCGCCAAGTTTTTTGCGGTCGGAGGCGTACCAGATGGAGATAGTTTTTTCCATCGGTGATACGGACTGTCAGCAGACAGCTCCCAAACTTCGTTATACCTAACCGTTCCGTCGTAGCCGCCAAAAAGAACGAAGCGCTTATTTTTTGCGTCGTACACCATGCTGCTTCCGCGGCGAGAATTAAGCAGCTCGGATTGTTTAAATGCACGCGGCGTCGAATTCGTCGTCGCTACGCCGGTAAAGCCGGTTGATGTCGTCTTAACTTCAGCTGCAAGTGCCACAGCATTCGTCGGCAGATCAACCGACACTTCAGCATCCAGCCAGACATTATTCGCCACCCCGTCGCCATTTGTTCCGGCACCTATCGCAATCGGAGTTACTTGATCATTACGATATTGCCCTTTCGCGTCACTCTGCAGAGGGAAGGTGTTGAGGTTATCAAAAACCGCCGTATCGGTCGACACGTTACTCGCCGTCGTACCAATGTAGAGCATGAGGGTAAGCGCGGTTAGATCAAACGGATTAGGTGCTGTCGCAAGCTGCGTCCAGGTAATACCATTTGCGGAATACTCGTAGTAAATCGAGCCCGAGGCTTCCCGAATTCGCCACCAACGATGGTTCGTACTGTTATAGGGAATATCCGCCACCGTCACCCAGTCACCGAGCAGCTGATGGTCGGCATAAAGCCGCCCGCCCGTTACGTACATATTAATGGTATGATCTCCATCAATCGATAGCTCAAGATCGGTACTTCCGCTGCTAAGTCCCGTCAAAACATGCGGCACTTCAACTTGAACATACGACCCAATCAGACTGCCGGTTGTCTTTGATTCCATGCCCCGGTACGACGGACTGGTCGTCGATGTAATGTTAAGCCTTCCGCCCGATAGAACCGAGTTGCCCGGCTCCCACTCAAGCCATTTGACCGTGTCGATCGAGGCGGCATTGAAGTTATCGGTAAGTTCCGACAGAGGGGTAAGCGGCCACGAAATACTGAAGCCGGTACTTTGGTTGGCAATAACAGTAAATGCCATGTGTTAATCCTTAGCTCGCAAGCGTATCCTGCGACCTGCCCACCTTAGTACCATCACTTGCAGAAACATACAGCTGTTCAGTGTTGTCATACCATGTAAAGCTAAACGCTCCATCACCCGAGCGAGTTGTCGCAGCAACCATTTCGTTCGTTAGCGTGCGGCATAAATCAAGATAAACGGTGCCCGTAAACCCTCCACTGATAACATCGGCAGCCGTAAAGGTGATGGTGTGATACGTAAACATCAGATCAAGGTTATCGAATGACGTACAGTTGTTGGCAAGGACCGTGCGCCAGCGGCGGGACGTCCCAAGATCCATTCGTCCATCCCCAGGATCACCCGGCCAGCGTTTAAAGAGCGAACGGACCTGCGAATAACATGTTCGAAGCCCGACTTCCGGATCCGTCTCACCGATATCCGTATAAGCAGATTCCCACTGCACACCACCCTCGCCGGCGAGACGCTCTACTAATACAGAAACACCCGCAGGGGAGCCAACACCATCGCTCAGGTACTCGTAGCGTGTACCGAGCGCATTAAGAAAATAGTTAGTCTCAGGAATAACCGGCGCCGTTGCCGCAATCGTATTAAGTTCATTCGCCGCAGCCGTACCATTCGTCGATAAATTCCAAAAGACTGTTTTGTTATGAGCCCCGACACCACTTGCATGCTTGCCTGACGTGTAGTTGACAATCCAAAACGCCGATACGTTACTTCCTAAGTCGGCTGTATCTGTACGATAAATATCCGCCTGTAGCGTATTACGACCACGGGCCAATGTTGCACCAGCATCGTTACGAATCATACAGCCATTTCCACCGGCGACGATTGAAGCCACATCAGTATAGGCAACAAAAGATCCGGTACCAATGCGCGCGTTGAGTCCACCGATGTTACCTGACTGATCCCAGTGAACATAGGTGGCTAGACGCTGGAGAGTGATCGTACCCGGCTCTTCAATCCAAAGCTCTCTTGTTGAACGCTGATAATCGGTTGCAGCGACACCACCCATTGGAGAGCCAAATTCCATTGGCAGCATCAATGATTGCATGACCGAGGTTGTTGTCGTGGCGTTAAATTCGTACGTTACCGTCAGCCAGACCTGAGGATGGTTGACGCGCGCAATACTCGCCCACAAGTAAAAACTATGCGTCGCATTCGTTGTCATGCCAAGGCTTGAGATATTCCAGATATACCTAAACCAACGATCTGTAGCGAGCGCCCCTTCGTAGTTACCAGATACCTGTGCAGTCAGCGTGTCAATCTGCATAGATAGTGTATGGTCGGTCGTAACGTTGTTGCGATGCTCGTTACCCTGGACGGTAATATACATGTTACGGTACGTTTTACTTGCCTCTGGTAGATACGTATCGAGTGCCGGTATCGTATCGTTGGCCGTCCCCGGTTTTGCCGTAGCTAGCGTACTTACCGGCGCGTTCAGTGGAATCCACACCGTTTTTAGCTGCGTCGTCGATGTGTCATCGTATTCGTAGGTAATATCGAGCGTCACCGCCACATTCACCATGCCGAGCGTTGTGCCCGTACTTTGATTGACAAGCGCCTGAACATCGCAGGTCATCGAAGTGCCTGTCCAGTTAGTAGTGAAATGCGAAGTAAAGTCAGCCGAATAGTACAAACTCAGGTTTTCAGCAGAGTTAGTAAGCGTCGTGGCATTTGTAACGGTCGTATACGCGGCAGCTCCTAGTCGCAGGCTAAGCGTACGCGCCGTAATACTTCCCCCGGTCGCGCTAATAATGTCATCACAAGTAAGCTTTGCGACCACTTTTCGGAATGTCTTCGTACCCGTCTCTGGTAAATAGACCGTAATCTGCGTCAGGTTGGTTGCGACGTTATTCGTTAGTGATCCTAAGATCGGAAAGCTATACTGTACTGTTTTAAGTCTCGTTGCCATATATACCGCCTAATTTGTATCTACCCATAAGTCGCCTACTGCAGGACTTGAGGGGGCCACAGTTCCGACTGTTATCTTACTAAAGCCACTTGCCTGCGGAACCGCCAGATTAGATCGTGCCGTTGCTGCATCCGTACCGCCCGTACCGCCGTTAGCTACTGCGACACTACCAGTGATTCCTACTGTCACATCGACTTTTTCACCGCCGGAGTCATCGGTCGTAGTCACATTGATGTTCGTGCCATTGATGAAGTTTATTCTGCGGCGCGTACCGGTGTTAGTGCCAGATTTTGCCACGATAACACGAGCTGTGGCATCCAAAGTACCGATGAGCGGATCCGGACCGCCACTGTTATGGGTTGCCGCGTGCGTCACACCTGCACCAACCTGTACCCAGCCGCTACCGGTCGACTGGTATAAAGTACCTCCGTTGTTATCGGTGGCTAAATAATACAGCCCGTTGTTTCCGCTGGACGCAGCCGGGCGGGAAGCAAACGTTCCACGAAGCAGCATGCCACCGGCGACAGAAGGAAGATTTGTTTGCGTGGCGCCGACAACGCCGCTGTTCAGCGTTCCGTCAGAAGCATGCGAAACCTGGAGGAACTCATTAAGAATCGTTCCCCAGTTCCCCGCATCACCTCCAACTATCGGCAGCCTAGGCATCAGCCAAAGGCGTCCTCACTGCTGTAGCCTTTCGCTGCAACCTTATGAGTATCACCAGCCGTGTGTCCGTATTCTTTTTCACCGAACACGCCTTTATCGCTATTAGCTAGATCCGGAGTATTCATCGCCTGAAGTACGCGGAAGATGCCTATCATACCAAGGAAACTTCCCCCGACTAGCACTAAAAATTGCTTTCGACTAATCTCGCGCGCCGAAAGCTCGGCAATGAGCTGGCTCAGGTCCTTCATACGTCCCCCTTGGTACTTATGCTAATTACTAATATACCTTTTTCGCGTCACCGTAGTCAATCGGGTACCCTGCGTAGAATGTGCGTAAATTAATTAGTAACGGCCGTATATGTGACAGTGGTCGTATACGAACCAGAGGCAAGTGACGAGTTGGCGCAAACACCATACCAAACCGTAGTACCTACAGCAGGATTTGCGGGTCCAGAGGATGATGCGACTGGGGTAGGCGCCTGGTTGCTTGCCGGCACGCCGGCAAACGTCACGCTTGGGCTGCTGCCGCTCGATATCGGCGAAGTTGGCCCGGCTCCAAAGCTCGCAAGTCCGTCGACCCGGTAACCCCAGGTGTTCGCGGCGAGTACAACCGGTGAAGCCGAGGTGCCACTTGATGTCGGAATACTACCGCTGCTACCCGTCATCGCATTATTCGTCGTGCTAGTTGTCATTGTCAGACTGTACCCAGCTGTGCTGTCCGTTAATACCGAGGGGTTATCGCTCTGAACCGTACAGCGTCCTCCTGGAGTTGGAGCAACATTCACATTAACGGTACCACTGCTCGTGAGGGTAATCGTGCATGAACCATAATTACAGTAGCCAAAGTTTCCGCTACCATAGGTCGTAGAATCGGTTGTGTCCGCGCTCGTAATAGAAGCCGATGCCAACGGCAGACCAATCGCGATAATCAGTGCTACTGCGAGACGACGCATTATCGCTTCCCCCACCTAACAAATTGGAGTCCGTACAAGGCGCCCACGATGATAGTTGCAGTCAACAGAACTGGTAATATAATCTCCGTTACAAAACTGTTATCTACCTCAGGAGTGTCTTTTACGTCCGTCTCGTTCGCTCCGATGCTCGTTACCGTTACTGTGTTTGATGTCGCGGCCCATCCTTCTATCTGCGAGCGCACTTGAAGCGTGTTAGTACCAGGCTGGAGTGCTGCCAGAATGCCGAATGTTCCTTTCTCGGAGACAATCACGTACGCCACGCTCTTTCCGTTCAGATAAAGCGTCACGATACTGCGAGGTTGGGCGCGTCCTGATACCCACACGCTACCGGATGCAATCTTCTCGCCTGTCTTAGGAAGAATAATAATCGGCTTTTGATATCCAGAAGAATCAGGCTCTTGAATCATCGAGCTATTAAGCGGAGAGAGCGTACTTAGCTGGAGTTGAATTGGCCCAGGAATCTCGTCCGGTACGAAAGGTTCGTCTTCATCCGGCTCGCCTGGTTCAGGCGTCTCTACTACACGATGAACCACGACGTTAGTTGAGCGCTTCACTGTATTACAGTCATTTTCCGTAACGGCACTAAAGACATTGTCCCCGGCAAGAAGCGGTACGTTCATTCCGTATGTCCCATCACCCGCAGCGGTTGTTGCGCCAACGTTTACATTATTACGAATAATCGAAACGCTCATTGTCGGCTCTGCTATTCCCGATACATGAACCGATGCGTCGTCAGTCTCTACGTTACCGGCAGGCTGCAAAATAACCGGTGCTTGAAAATCGGTGCATATTTTTGCCTCGATATCCGTAAGCGCAAACGAAACAGA
>DASUVJ010000041.1:0-13940 GCA_036378995.1 Saccharimonadales bacterium (SeqCode) | reverse complement strand
CGTATTGCCATTTAAATGAGAGATGTCGTGGAGCATTTGCCGGCAGTTGCCACAAGGTGAAATAAGTTTTGGCGTCTTTGTATCATCCCGGCCGACGGCAAAATAAAGTTTTTCGATGTATGTATCGTTGGCCGCTACTGCCGCGGCGATTGCGGCCGCCTCGCCGCACATAAGCGAGCAGTTTGATAGAAATAAGTTGTTGCCATAGTGTTTTCCGTTTTTCGTCACGAGGATCACGCTGGTTTTAGGGTTACTCACCTTATTAAGGGCATGAGCGGTACGCTGTGCGGCTTCTGTAAGGAGCGTTTGGTGTTCGCTGTCGATATCTTTAAACGGGAGGACTTTCATAGTACCAACTATAGCACCTCGGAGTAATGACACAGGACCTTTTATACCGTAGAATAGAATGTTATGACAACAATGATTCAAGTAAAAGACTTGAAGAAACGGTACGGCGACAAACAGGCGGTCGACGGCATCAGTTTTTCGGTCAAAAAAGGTGAGATATTTGGCATTTTGGGGCCAAATGGCGCAGGAAAAACAACCACGCTTGAAATGATGGAAACACTTCGTCCGATCGATAGCGGTTCGGTCGTAATTGACGGAATTGATGTTTCCAAAGACCCGCAGAAGATCAAATACCTGATCGGTGTGCAGCCTCAGTCGCCAGCGTTCCAGGACAAAACAAAGCTGACGGAAGTCATCGAGATGTTTGCGGCAGCATACGGCGAAAAGGTGGATGTCATGGAGTTTCTTCGCGACGTTGACCTGGAAGAGAAGGCTGGCAACTACGTCGAAGATCTCTCCGGCGGACAAAAGCAGCGTCTTAGTATTACGACGGCTCTTGTGCACGGACCAAAGGTATTCTTTTTGGACGAACCAACGACCGGTCTCGACCCACAGGTACGCCGTCATTTATGGGAACTGATCGAGAAAGTTCGCGACAAGGGAATCAGCGTCGTTATGACGACACATTACATGGACGAAGCAGAAATTTTGTGTGATCGGATCGCTGTTATGGATAACGGCAAGATTATTGCTATCGATACGCCAAAGAATCTGATCAAACAATTACTTGACCGTGGCTTTAAAAAGAAGCAGCATGTCGAGCAGGCTAACCTGGAGGATGTCTTTATTGATCTTACAGGTAAAGATTTGAGGGACGGACAATAATGAAACGCTCACTATATACTGTTAAAACATTCGTAAAAATTAATACAAAACGTTTCTTCCGCGATAAATTGGCTTTGTTCTTCGGGGTCGGTTTCCCACTGATCTTCCTGTTTGTCTTCGGCAGCTTAAACAGCGGCCCGAGCGACCTTAGCTTCGACGTGGCGCTGGTTAACCAATCGGAAAGTGCATTTGCCAAGGACTTCACGAAAAAAATTGAAGAAAGCGATGTCCTAAAGGTTAATAAAGAAGTCGACTCTGTCGATGCCGCCAAGGACCGCATGAGCCGTTCTGAAATTGACGCAACGATCGTACTACCTAAGGGATTCGGCGACATAAAAGACGGCCAGGGCTACCCAAGCGGGCAGGCTAACGTTATTTACACACAGAACAACGAACAGTCAGGTAAGGCGCTGACGAGTATTTTGGATGCTCAGTTTAAAGAGGTGAACGCTCAGTTTGTTAAAACAGAAACGCCGCTCTCGGTAACTTCCCAGCAGCTGAACGAGCGCAGCCTTAGTGCATTTGATTACACATTTGCGGGGCTCTTAGGCTTTGCGATCATCGGCATGGGTATCTTCGGACCGGTCAATGTTTTCCCTGAACTAAAGAAAATGGGAATCCTTCGCCGACTGAGCACGACCCCGCTGCGCGTATGGCAGTATTTCCTCTCGACAATGATCGGGCAGGCGGTTATCGGACTTATGAGCCTTGCGATCATGTTTATTGTCGCGATACTCATGTTTAACCTGAATGTGGTGGGTAATTACTTTGAGCTTGCTGCGTTCCTCGTGCTTAGCATTACTATGATCCTTGGTATTGGTCTTGCGCTTGGTGGCTGGGCAAAGAACGAGCGCCAAGCTGCGCCGCTCTCGAACATCGTTGTTTTCCCGATGATGTTCCTCTCGGGGACGTTCTTCCCGCGCTTCATCATGCCGGAGTGGTTGCAGAACGTGTCTTCGTTCTTGCCGTTGACGCCGGTGATTGATGGTATTCGCCTGATCGCAACCGAAGGACGTCATCTTATCGACATTCTGCCGCAGATCGGCCTTATCGGTGCCTGGATGGTGATCATCTATTTCATCGCCTTCAAGGTATTCCGCTGGGAGTAATTCTCTCCTTATCGCAAAAACACCCGTCGTTACAGGCGGGTGTTTTTGGGTGTAGGTAAGGTGTATTTTGGTATTTCATCGGTTATAATGGATATATGACACAAATTTCTCGTGACGAAGTGCAGCACTTGGCACAGCTAAGCAGCTTGCAACTGACAGATTCTGAAATCGATGGCCTGCAAGCGGACATCGGCAATATTCTTGGCTACATTGAACAGCTTGGTGAACTTAATACCGATGGGGTTACTCCGACGTATCAAGTGACCGATCTGGAAAACGTCTGGCGTAATGACGAGGTAGTAGAGCCTGCCGTTACGCGTAAAGAGCTCCTTCAACTAGCTCCAGAGGCCACCGAAGACCAAGTTAAAGTACCGAAAGTATTGTAATGACTCATATTGTAATGATTGCAGAGGATGTTAAAAGCGGTGCAAAATCAGCCCGCGCATATGTGGAAGCGGCGCTTGCCAAAGCATCCGAAACCGAAGACTACAAGGCGCTTCTTAGCGTGACATCGGAGCGTGCGCTGGAGCGAGCTAGTGATATTGACACACGGATTGCTCGCGGTGAAGACGTCGGCGTTCTTGCTGGCGTTCCTTTTGTCGCCAAGGATAATTTTTTGGCGTTCGGTGCGCCAACGACGGCGGCAAGTAAAATGCTGGAAAACTTCAACGCCCCGCTTCAGGCAACGGCTATCGAAAAACTCGAGGCCGCCGGCGCGATTTGTATTGGTAAAGCTAATCTCGATGCATTCGCCCACGGAGGTAGTACGGAAAACTCTGCCTTTGGTCCGACGAAAAACTCGGCGGATCAGACAAGGGTTGCCGGTGGAAGCAGCGGTGGCTCGGCGGTCGTCACGGCGCTTGATGTCGTACCTTTCGCACTCGGTACGGATACTGGCGGATCGATTCGTCAGCCAGCCAGCTACAATGGTGTTATTGGCATTAAACCTACGTATGGAACGGTCAGCCGCTATGGGGTTGTCGCCATGGCTAGCAGTACCGACACGATCGGCTGCTTTACGAAGGATATGGCAGATGCCGAACTCGTCATGAGCATCATGAGTGGCCGCGATGACCGCGATATGACGACGCTGCCTGATTTTTTTGCTCCGCATGCATCACCAAAACCTGCACAGAAGATTGGTCTTATTAAAGAATTTATGTCTGAAGACGTCGACGTAGACGTGCGTGCGCGGACGATGGAATATGTCGAAAAGCTAAAAGCTGCCGGCCACACGGTCGAAGAGATCAGTCTTCCGATTGTTAAGTACGCGCTCGCAATGTATTACATCATTGTTCCTGCAGAGGTCAGTAGTAACCTGGCGCGATACGATGGTATTCGTTACGGTCACCGTGCAGAAGCCGCCAAAACGCTTGCTGAACTCTATGGTAAGACACGCAACGAAGGCTTTGTAACCGAGAACAAGCGCCGTATTATGATTGGAAGTTACGTGCTTTCAAGCGGCTACTTCGATGCTTATTACCAACAGGCGCAAAAAGCTCGAACGCTGTTAGTGAATGCTTATAATGTACTATTCGATGAGTACGATGCGCTGCTTGGGCCGGTTGCGCCAACGCCTGCTTTTGCGCTTGGCGAGAACACGGACGATCCAGTAAAGATGTACCTGGCCGACATCATGACAGTACCGCCGAGCCTCGCAGGCTTACCGGCTATCAGTATCCCGGCAGGAGCCAGTGAAGCGGGGCTTCCCATCGGCGTACAGCTTGTAGGGCCGCGCCGCAGCGACGCAGCGCTCATGGCACTGGCTAAGTCACTGGAGGATAAGTAATCGTGGATACATCAATCATTTTTTTCTTTGCAGCAATCTTAATCGTCGCCGGACTACTTTTCGCAGTTATCACGATGACCAAAAAAGGCGGTTCTCGGCTTGATGTTGATAAGTACCGCTTGCGTTGGCTAAAGATTGAACAGCAGTTAAAGCGCGACGAAGTGACAAGCTATCATATTACTGTGCTTGAAGCTGATAAACTTCTCGACTTGGCACTTCGTGAGCGCGGCGTAAAGGGCGAGACGATGGGCGAGCGCATGAAGAACACAAAAGAGACATGGTCTGACCGCAATGCAATTTGGACTGCGCACAAGCTTCGCAATCAAATTGCTCACGAAGCTGATGCCGTTGTCACGTACGATGATGCTCGACGCGCGCTTGCCGGATTTAAGCAGGGTCTGAAAGATCTAGGAGCTATCTAATGCTGAGTGAAGAAATTTTGAACAAATATGAGATGACTATCGGTGTCGAGTGCCATGTGCAGCTTGCGACAGATACGAAATTATTTAGTACTGCCGATAACGACGCGCGTGATAAGTCGCCAAACAGCGTCGTGAGCCCTGTCGACTACGGACTGCCTGGTATGTTGCCGGTGCTTAACCGTAAGGCTGTAGATCTTGCAATTAAGGCAGGTAAGGCATTGAACGCTAAAATCGCACACGTCAGCCGCTTTGACCGCAAGCACTATTTTTACCCTGATCTTCCAAAAGGCTACCAGACGACTCAAATGTACGAGCCGATTATTCTGGCTGGGCATATCGATGCTCCGCTTGAAGACGGCAGTACGGTGCGCGTGCGTATTCATCATGCGCATATGGAAGAAGATGCTGGTAAGCTAACGCACTTTGGTGATTACAGCCTCGTCGATCTTAACCGCGCGGGCACGCCGCTGATCGAGATCGTTTCGGAGCCAGACATTCACTCTGCAGCTGCCGCAAAAGCTTATGCCGCAGAGTTGCATCGTCTCATGACCTACTCTGGAGTAACGCACGGTGACCTTTACCATGGCAACATGCGTTTTGACGTTAATATATCTGTTGCCCTGAAGGGTGCGGATAAACTTGGCAACCGCGCCGAGGTTAAGAACCTCAACTCATTCAAGAGCGTTGAAAAGGCTGCGGAATACGAGTTCAAGCGCCAAATTGAACTGCTTGAAAAAGGTGAACGTGTCGTTCAGGAGACGCGTGGTTGGGATGATGCCAAGCAGAAGACCAACTCGCAGCGTTCAAAAGAAGACGCACAGGACTACCGCTATATGCCGGATGCTGATATTCCGCCGATTGTTCTTACGGATGAGGAGATCGAGGCGATCCAGTCGACGATCCCGACACTCCCTCCGGAGTACCGTCAAAAATGGTCGGTACTGGGATTGGATCGTTCGGTTATTGATTCCCTTCTTGCCACCCGTGAATACGCGGAGCTTGTAACGAAGGTGCAGGATCAAGCGGGTGATGACACGGCAAAACGTGTAGCTCACTGGTTTTCGAGCGCGCTTGGCCATAGTGACCCCGACGAAACAGTCGTTGATGTAAATGAGCTTTCTCCTGAAGGCTTCATCGAACTTGCCGGAATGGTGGAGAAGAACGAATTAAGCAGCACGGCAGCTAAAGAAGTGTTCATCGAGTTGCTTTCGAGTGACAAATCGGCACGCGAAATTGCTGAAGGTAAAAACTTACTGCAAGTAAGCGATGAGGGGCTTGTAGCCGCTATCGTAGACGAAGTGCTGGCTGATCCTGCGAGCGCCCAGTCTATTACTGATATTAAAGAAGGTAAAGACAAAGCCATCGGCTATCTTGTCGGTCAGGTAATGAAAAAATCCCAGGGTAAGGCAAATCCTGCACTCGCCCAAAAACTTATCAGGGAGCGCCTATAATGCAATCCTGGGAGCGCATCGAACCAACGGTACGAACCAAGATTGATTACCACGATGTTATCGTAAAAACATTTAAGCTGCCCGATGGCAACATCGCAACACGCACTACATTTCTAGCCGAAGGTAAGCGCGCAGCAGGCGTCATCGCTCTTACATCAGATAATAAAGTGATTGTTGGTAAGCAATTCCGACCTGGCCCGGAAAAAATCATGACTGAAATTCCTGGCGGTTATGTCGATGAGGGGGAGGAGCCTGAAGCGGCAGCTCGGCGGGAGCTTGAAGAAGAAACGGGGTACGTTCCAGAGGGGATGATCCCCCTCGGTGAGTTCGATAGAGACAGCTATTTGAACGGTAAGTGGTATTACTTTTTAGCGTTAAACTGCAAACTGGTAGACGAGGCTAGAGTCGGCGACGAGGATGAGTTCATCGATGTTGAATTAATTTCTATCGATGAGTTCATTGAAAACGCCAAAGCCAGTCGCATGAGCGATCCGGTGGCGGTACTTGCCGCTTATGACCAACTCAGGGAATTACAGAAGGAGACCAATTAAATGAAACGTCCAACTAAAGCTATTATTACCGATGCTGGATTTGCCAGCCGTTACCTGCCGATCACGAAGACAATTCCAAAGGCCATGCTACCTCTAGGGAATAAACCTATTATGCAATTAGTGGTTGAAGAATGCGTTCAGGCTGGAATTCAAGAAATTATCATTGTAGCAACGCCCGAAGGCAAGCCGATTTATGAGGATTATTTTTATAACAGCGTTCACTATATTCACAAACAGCTTGCATCTCAGGGCAAGGAAGAGCGCTATGACGTGGTTCGCGAAGTGCTTGATCTTCCTAGAATTAACGTTATTGAGCAAGATCAGACGCTCCCTTATGGCAACGGCTCGCCAATCGTAAGTGCCAAGGATTATATTGCTGATGACGAGGCGTTTTTGGTGCTCTATAGTGATGATGTTGTATTTGGAAAAAGTGATGCAGTAAGTCTAATGGAGGAGTTTGACAGGCATCCTGATGCTAAAGCAATCGTCGCTGCTCAGGAGCTAGACCCTTCCGAGGTTAGCAAGTACGGTATTTTTCAGCTAAAAGAAGGCTCCAAGCTCGATTACATTGTTGAAAAACCGAAAGTAGGAGAGGCTCCTTCGACGCTGGCTTCGTACGGAAGGTACTTGCTGACTCCTGAGGCTTTTGAGCATCTTAACCCGGATAATATCGGACTTGATAACGAACTTTGGACAGTCGATGCGATTACAAAAATGGCAAAAAGTGGTGATGTGTATGTAGTGCCGACAGATGGGCACTGGGTAACGACAGGGGATCCGAAAAATTACTTTTTGGCGCATCTTCAGTATGTTATAGACAATGACGACTACATCGAAGACATCAAAAAAATCGTTGAAAATGCCTAATTTGCCCGCTACGAGGCGGACAAGTATAATAAGAAACATAAACTAAAAGGCACGCAAATGCTTAAAAGGAGGACCAAACGTGGATTGGGCGCAAATACTCGTTATCATTCTTGCGGTCGTACTGGCGATATTCCTGGCCCTTGCAATCGTCTTAGTACTGCTGCTCATTAAAGTGACTCGGCAAATTAAGTCTGTCACGGCATCAGCTCAGCGGACGGCCGAGCACTTCGAACAGGCGGTGGCCGGCGTCGGCAAGGCGGCCTCACCCCTGCTGCTTATGAAAACAGTGCTGGGATTTGTTAAAAAAGCTAAGAAACGAAGGAGTTAAGCCATGAAAAAAGGACGATTCGCAGTCGGTGCTATTATCGGAGCTGCTGCTGGAGTTATCGCAGGGATTCTCACTGCCCCAAAATCAGGTAAAGAGACCCGTGCTGATTTAAGAGAGAAAGCAAACGAGCTGAAGGAAGAGGCGGCAAAACGCGGCAACACTACCAAGCGCAAAGCTAGCGAAGTTTTTGAAGAAGCGAAAGAGCGAGCCGAAGATTACAAATCACGCGGCGAACATGCCGTCAGCGGTGCGATCGAAGGCGCGAAAAGCGGCTTCAGCGATAAAAAGAAATAAACTTGTCACGTCCGTCTAAAAATGACACACTAGTATAAAGTGTGTCATTTTTAATAGAGGTGTATATGGAAAAGGCAAAGAAGACGGCAAAAAAGGTTTCAAGAAAAATCAAAGAGGACAATGAAAAAGGCTCCCGCCAGGCGCTTTTAGAAGATCTTTTTTATGATTTTAATCGCAGTCGGGTCGAGATTTACAAGATGAACTTTATCCGCGGCATCTTTTTTGGGCTTGGAAGTGTTATTGGTGGTACGGTTGTTATCGCATTGATCGCATGGATCCTTAGTCTGTTTGTACAGCTACCGGTAATCGGACAGCCTCTCGAAAAAGCTCAGGAATCTATCCAGACGCAGCAAAAATAGCGTAGTATTTTTGACTATCGCCGCTATAAATACTTAATGCGGACGTCATAAGTTGATATACTATAAATAGTCATGGGGGTAGAAACACAGACACAAGCTGCTGAAAAAACGCAGCTTAAGGCGTCGGATTATGTGCATTTGCATAATCATTCGCACCACAGCCTTCTCGACGGGTTAAGTAAAATACCCGATCTTGTTCAACGTGTCAAAGATCTTGGCATGGAGGCGGTCGCTGTTACCGACCACGGTACAATGTCGGGCACCGTAGAATTTTATAAAGAGGCTAAAGACGCGGGGATCAAGCCAATCATCGGCATGGAGGCATACGTGGCAGCCCGTTCACGTCATGACCGTGACCCGCAAAAAGATAAGGCTCGTTACCACCTTATTCTCCTTGCAATGAACGAAACAGGATATAAAAACCTGATGATGCTTTCGAGCAAGGCAAACCTTGAAGGAATGTACTATAAGCCGCGTATCGACCACGATCTTCTGGAAGAATACAACGAAGGTCTTATTGCGCTTTCGGCATGTGCCAGCGGTGAAGTGGGTGAGAATCTGCGAGCCGATAACTATGAAGAGGCGAAAAAAATCGCAGCTTGGTACAAGTCGATTTTTGGTGATCGCTATTACCTCGAGTTACAAGATCATGGTCATCCTGATTGTCCGGCAAAATGGGATGTGCAGGTAAAAATTAACGGTTATTTGGATAAACTGTCAGCTGAGCTAGATATTCCGTGTGTCGTTACGAGCGACGGACATTATTTATCACACGATGATCAAGAGGCGCACGAAATATTACTCTGCGTAGGCACGGGCTCGTTTTTGGCCGATGAAAAGCGTATGAGCCTCAAGGATTTTGAGCTTCATATTACTGATCCGGAAGATATCATTAGCCGCTGGAGCAAGACCAATCCCGAGGCGGTTGCTAATGCGCGTCGCATTGCAGACCGCTGTGATGTAGAGCTCGATCTTGGCAAGATCCTTATTCCTAAGTTTCCTGTGCCAAGCGGTGAAGACGAGAAGTCATATCTCGATAAGCTTGTGTATCAGGGCATGGCTGTGCGATATGCTGGTAAAAAAGTCGACGAGATACAGGAGCTACGGCCTGAAGACATTAGGCCGATGCTTACGGATGTGCAACTGGAGCGCCTTGACATGGAACTCGGTGTGCTCGATAAAATGGGCTATAACGGGTATTTCCTTATCGTCCAAGACTTTATTAACTGGGGCAAATCCCAAGGCATTATTTTTGGTCCTGGTCGAGGTTCGGCTGCTGGATCTATTATCGCCTACGCGCTAAATATCACCGATCTTGATCCACTAAAATACGACCTGCTATTCGAGCGATTTTTGAACCCGGATCGTATTAGCATGCCCGACATCGACATCGACATTCAGGATACCCGTCGCGACGAGGTGATCCAGTATTGTGCGAATAAATACGGGGATTCACGCGTTGCAAATATCGTTACGTTCGGTAAAATGGCTGCCCGCGCGGCCGTACGTGATGTGGCGCGTGTATTGCAGGTGCCATATGCCGAGGCCGATCGTTTAAGCAAGATGATTCCTCCTCCCGTTCAGGGGCGCCATATTCCTTTAAAAGTGAGTATCAAAGAGGACGTTGATCTTAAAAAAGAATATGAATCTAACCCGACGGCGAAACAAGTTTTCGATTATGCAGTGCGCCTTGAAGGTACCATTCGATCGCACGGTATCCACGCGGCCGGAGTCGTGATCGCACCGGACGACATCGTTAAGTTTGCGCCGCTCGAAATGGCACAAAAGGGTGTTGTCTCCACCCAATACCCAATGGGTCCGGTGGAAGAACTTGGCCTGCTAAAAATGGACTTTTTGGGTCTTTCTAACTTAACGATTATTAATAATGCCCTTCGTATTATCAAAAAGGTATATAAAAACGAGATCGACCTTTCGAAGATTCCGCTGGACGATCAAAAGACATATGAGCTATTCCAGCGCGGTGATACGACCGGCGTGTTCCAGCTTGAATCCGCAGGAATGAAGCGCTATCTCCGCGAGCTTAAGCCGACGGTTTTTGAGGACATTATCGCCATGGTGGCGCTGTACCGCCCTGGTCCGATGCAGTTTATCGATAGCTTTATTAAACGAAAGCACGGCGAAGAGCAGATCACATATCTGCACAAAGGTATGGAAAACTCACTAAAAAGCACGTACGGCATTCTGGTTTACCAGGAGCAGTTCATGCAGATTTCGAAAGAATGGTGCGGATTTACCGGTGGTCAGGCTGACACCCTCCGAAAAGCCGTTGGTAAGAAGAAGATTGATCTTATGCGTAAAGTAAAAGTCGACTTTGTGGACGGAGCCATAAAGGTAGGAGGATCAGACAAGGCGACAGCAGAGAAGTTCTGGGAGCAGCTTGAAGAGTTTGCAAATTACTGTTTCAACAAATCCCACGCGGCATGTTACGGGCTGATCTCTTATTGGACGGCGTACCTTAAGGCGCATTACCCGGACGCATTTATGGCAGCACTCATGACGAGCGACCAGGATGACATCGACCGTTTGGCGATTGAAATCACCGAGTGTAAGCACATGGGTATCAAAGTACTCTCACCAGACGTAAACGAATCATTCGTGGAATTCGCCGTTGTACCGAACCAGAGTGAGATTCGTTTTGGCATGGCAGCCATCAAAGGTGTCGGCGTAGGCGCGGTGGAGGAGATTCTTCGGGCGCGAAAAGACGGCAAGTTTGAGAGTGTCGAGGATTTTGCTAAACGAGTTAGTACTAGCAAGGCAAATAAAAAAGCTTGGGATTCGCTCATTAAAGCCGGTGCCTTTGACCAGCTGGGTGATCGCTCGGATCTGCTATTTAACCTGGAAACACTCTTGGCATTTGCCAGTAAGCTTCAAAAGGAAGCCCTGAGCGGCCAGACTGATTTGTTTGGTGGCATGAGCGACATGGCTAACATTCAGCCGACTATCAACCTCCAGACTGCTCCGACCAAATATACTGATAAGGAATATCTCACCTGGGAGCGCGAGCTGCTCGGCCTGTATATTAGCGCGCATCCGCTTGATAACTACGACAAATACTTTGAGGAACAAACAATTCCACTCGCCCGCATGACACCGGCTGTCGATGGTAAAAAGGCGACTATAGGCGGTCTTGTTAGTACGGTACGTACTATCGTGACGAAATCCGGCACTAAAATGGCATTTGTGGGGCTGGAGGATAAAACAGCCGAAGGTGAAGTCATCGTCTTCCCGAATCTGTTTGAGCAGGTAGGAGCCAAGCTTGTTCAAGATGCCGTCATCCGGGTTTCCGGAAAAATCAGCGCCCGTGATCGGGATGGCAATTTAGGGAGCGAAGCGAAGATGATCGCAGACGAAATTAATGTAGTCAGTGACGAAGAACTACGAAGTTACGAGTCGACAGGGCGTAAAATGGAGGCTCCGCGTATGAGTTCGAAGGTGAAGGCGATGCGCGTTGCGGAACATAGGGCAAAAAAGACGGGCACGACCGTAAGCGCACCCGCAAGTACCCCGCCTAAAGATGACGCGCCAAAAGAAAAGCCGCGTCCGATCATGGATATTCCACCTGTCAAAAAGCTATTCGTTCATATTAAAAACCCAGACGATCATGAGGCGCTTTTGGCTTTGAAGCGAATCTGCGGAGAATTTCCTGGAGGAAGTGACATTATCCTCGTGCTCGGAGAAGACAAAAAATCTGCCATCAAATTGCCATTTAAGGTAGATGGCAGCCAGAATCTAATGGATGAATTGGTCAAGCAACTGGGTGAGGATTGTGTCGTCTTAAAATAGCCTAACGAGAGAGTTCGTAAAGGGCAATGCCGGCAGCAATACTGACATTAAATGACTCTTTTTGTCCCTTCATCGGAATTTCAATAAGATCATCGCACGCGTCTCGCATCTCATCTGTTATTCCTTCGACCTCTTCCCCTAATAGTAGTGTTATCTTTGCCGGAGGAGTGAAGTCTGGCAGCATAATAGATCGTGCGTCTTGCTCAAGCCCTATAATGCGGTAACCGGCTGCTTTTAGCCCGGCAAAATCAGGCGAATCCCTTTGCTCAAACGGTACCATCCCTTCGGCACCCAGTGCTGTTTTATGGATTTGCTTGGTTAGTTTCTGTGCGATATGTGGCAGGCGATCATCATTTGGCACGGCTGGGTATGGTGTATAGCCGCTGAGGATAATTTTTGAAACACCGAATCCTTCGCACGTACGGAAGATAGACCCTACGTTATAGGTGGAGCGGATATTGTGTAGCAGGACAATGATTTCTGGCATCTCATCAATTGTATCACTATAAAATCCATAAGCTTTTTGCTATAGTTGGACGTAATGGAAGAAGATAAAATTCAGCAGCGTCGAAGGGAACAGGACGAAAAGGCGACGCAGCAGCGTGCGGCGATTCTAGGGCTTCAGTATCTGGATACACGCGATGTTGAGCAGAGCCTGCCACTGACCCAGGGCATCATAGAAGTGCCGGATATGTACAAGGGGCATATTATTCCGCTCATGGCCGGTGGTGGGAGTGAGCCGTTTCGCTTTGGCGTTACCAGCCAGACGCCACAGTCGCTTATCCGAAAAATGGAGGCAGACTATAGCGAACATGGCAACATGACGCAGTTTTTGTTGATTAGCTCAAGCGGATTCCGCGCCTTTATGAATCGCTATGATCCGCCGAAACAGATCATTTACGATGACATCGAAATCGCCAAAGAAGGCGATAGCGACACGCTCGCACAAGTGAGCCAGACGCTCAACTCGGTGGGTAGCGATCAAGTATTCGATTATCTGTTGGACCAAGCAGATAAGCTGGGCGCGAGTGACATTCACATCGAGAACGAGCGGACGTATATTCGTGTTCGTATGCGTGTCGATGGTGCGCTTCACCCGGTCGCGCAGCTCGAAAAAGACCGTTATCGTGTGATCATGGGTGCACTTGCATCACGCGCTAATATCTCGACGGCATCGACTGTCCCGCAGTCGGGGCACATGCAAAAAGAAATCACCCGTGATGGTGCGACGCATTTGCTTAACTTGCGTGTCGAAACGGTGCCGACACTTTATGGCCAAGATGCCGTACTCCGATTATTTAACTTCGACGAGAGTCTGCTTAATCTAGATTTGTTGGGTATTCCCGACCGCCAGCGTAAGGAAATCGATGAAGTTATTAGCCACCCGCGTGGAATGGTCCTGATGGTGGGTCCTACTGGTTCGGGTAAGTCGACAACTCTGTATAGCATGCTCAATGCGCTTAACACGCTGGACCGCAAGCTTATTACCCTTGAAGATCCGATTGAATACGGGCTCAATGGCATCTCGCAGATTCCGATCGATACGACAGGCGGACATAGCTTTGCGGATGGTCTGCGTTCGGTACTGCGTCTTGACCCTGACGTCGTGATGGTCGGTGAGATCCGTGACCAGGATACGGCAAGAACGGCCATCCAAGCCTCTATTACGGGTCACCTGGTGCTTTCGAGCTTTCACGCTAACTCAACTAGCGCGGCGTTTAGTCGTATGATTGACCTCATTGGTGTTAACCCGATCTTCAGCTCCGCAATCCGCCTCGTGATTGCCCAGCGTC
>DASUVJ010000040.1:0-39396 GCA_036378995.1 Saccharimonadales bacterium (SeqCode) | reverse complement strand
GGCGTTAGACAACATTTTCAACAATTATTTGCCTGATTGGACTGCTTTAACAAAAGCCCAGCAGGAAAACAAAGAGAGATTAAAAAAGGAAGTTGATTTGATATTTGACGAAGATTACCAAAAAGAACAAGCAAAACAGTGGAAACTTTGGCGTAAAGCTCTTAGGGACTAATATTTAATAAGGGTACTTATTTATAGTTCTGTCACTGCTACTGATGACTGTGTGAGGTGGGTGATTCATACTCTGGTATATTTCAGATGCTACAATCAGTTGACATTTTACCTGGCTCCAAGTGATTAATAGCGCTTCTACCAATAAAATCCCCTCACTCTCGCGTGGGGGTCTTTTCTTTTCTCTAAAAATTGATTTAAAAAGATATAGATGTTATAATATAGCTCTCTGCAACCTGCAGATCTGTAACCATCACCCATTGTGCAGCACCGAGGAACGGAGCGATTCGTGGTCAAATTCAGGCACGATAAAAACGGCAGGGTCGTCCGAGCGGACAGTGACCGTGCCATCCCCGGAGGCAAGAAGGGGCCCCGCAGCAGGAGCTCTTCCAAGTCCGGCCCCGTGACGAGCAACAAGCCCGCGGCAAGGCGCCCAATGTGTTGCAACATGGAGCTGCCAGCCAACGGCAAATGCCCCAACTGCTCCTAAGAGCACATTGATGACTTCGGCTCGCTAAGAGCCGGTACAGACGCCCCGCGCGTCTCCCGTGAAGTGCCCCCGGCCTCGCGCGAGACCGCGGGGCACTTCCATATAGCCCTATTTTATCCACTCAAATTCTTTTAACGAAGAGAACGTTTCAATCGGCACTTCAAAATACTGTGCAATGCGCAGTGGCAGCTGCAAACTCGGATTAAACACAGGAAGCATTCTATCGCTACGGAAATAAATTGAAGTTCTTATCAGTGAGGAAGTGAACATACCGTTTTTTAAAGCTCACGCCAAAAATGTCGGCATAAGCCCTTCGAACTTCACTATCTAAGCCATTCCAGTAGGTGGGGCTGGCAACAAAATTCTCCACATACCCAGCCGTAAGATTCGAAATAACGGTTTGTTTAAATACATTGTCCATATTATTTATCGCGTTTAGAAATTCGTAGTCTGCCCGATCTTTTCGGAGGTATGACACCAAGCAGTACGTCCTGCCATTCTGAGGAAAGACCGTCATAAAGCAAGGTTTCATTTTTGTACTAAGAGCAGCATTACTGACATCATTAATAAGATTGCCTTCGATATCTAATTCCATATTAAAGGACCCGCTTACAGCCACCGGCAATTCTCCATCTGCAACAATTACAGAGGTTTGAATAACATTAAACTTTGATTTAATGAGTGTATCGTTAAAGATTCCCCGATAAATAGCTTGGTCATTTGTTCCAACATCAAAACCTTTGCGAAATTCTTCAAAGAGCTCAACCATTTCGTCAGCAATAGGAAATTCTTTTACCTCATCCGGTACATCATCCGTGTCACGAACAGCGAGCGCATTGCCTACAGTTTGTCTTGTAGTGTATTCTTTTGCGGCGGCTCGCATGGCAAACAAGTATTCCTGTTCTTTATTACCTGGAACATAGTCTTCATTATCAATGGGATGAAACACCTTATCATGTTCACCACAGAAACCATTAAATACAGTCGCGATACCCCTACCAGTCTTTACTAGCTCACCGATCGATCCGCCGTCTTTGTTAAAGTACATAACCTCACCGTTCTCTGCGATCTTCAAGAGAAGCCGTTTGTTAGATATGGAGTGTGCTTTAATCGTAGGATTAGAGCATCTTATTATGTAGCACTTCTTTGTCTTAGAAGCGGACGTATTAATCAGCTTGCGGTGGGCGCGCTTAATTTTTGCACTTCTGCTATTATCCATTTACTCGCAGCCAACTCCATCACCGTCACGGTCAAGATGGCGACCGTAGCCAGGCTGACCGGCGTAAACCGGAGCGGCACCTGCAGCGCGAGCGGCGCTACAGTTTTTGTAATATGCAGAACTACCACCTGAACTAGGTGCAGAATAAACTGTTGGCGGAGTCGCTGGCGCAACATACGTTCCGTTCTTCACGATTTTCGTAACCGGCTCTTTAGTAACTTCCGTTTTGATCTCTTTTCGACTTATCTCGACGCCTTCATTATACGTCACCTCGTAAGTAATGGTTCGCTCACCATTAGCACCTTCTGTTGCAGTGCGCTTCTCGCCCTTTGCGATTGATCCATCGTCTTGCTCGCTCGTCTCAAACGCAATAGCTTCTTTTTTCGTCTCTTGTTTTACGACAGGCTTTTTCGCTTCTTCCTCGCGGCGTTTGGCATCCTCCCGCTCTTTAGCCTTCTTGGCTTCGGTATCTTGGCGAGCCTTTTCTTCTGCCTGTTCGCGGGCAATGCGTTCTTGTTTTACACTTGCAGGTTCGGTCGCAGCCATCGTGCCGCTAAAACCGATCGTCCCGAAGAAAAAGATCATAATCCCAATAAGGAGGATCTTCGGGCGCGAAAACGGCTTTTTAATAAAGCTTCGATTATTTAAAATATGCGGCTTGATCAAAAAGAAAAGAAGCAAAATCGGAAGAACGAACAAGACTAGTACTAGTAGCAACAAACTTATGTAATATACCGCATCCATCTCGATCCTCCTGAGAATTTAATTAGGAAGATTATAGCACTATTCACAGCACAATGGATATGATTCTCGTCTTTTACTTAACTACATGAATCCATTTTTGAGCTTTTTGATCATACTCGGAATGTAGCGATGTTGGCCATGTATTACTAACGTCCACACAGGCATCAAGAAAATCTTTCAATCGTATTTGATATAGCCCGGAGAATCTAGAATAATCCGACGTCACCCATACATGCGTGAATACCAGCTCGTTTTCACCAATAGCCTGCAACACATACGAATGAATAATGAGATCGACAATTCTTGAAAGTGGCAGGCTATCGGGCAGTGGATCGTCGAGGTCATACTCCTTCTCGATATTGACATATGCTCTCTGGGAATCTGGCCCGTGAGACTTATACCGAACCAAATTGATGATTTTAGACTCAAGAGTATTGTCGGGTAGCTTAGTGCCAAGGTCTCGAAGCTTCCGCGTTAGAGCGGCTATCTCAATCACATGTATCTCGACTGCTGAAAAGTATTGGTCGGCCTTTTCATCTGGAAAATCGGTCAGAACCATGTACTTTCTTAAAGCAGCGGCGTGATATTTTATTTTTTGCCGAAGGTAGCGGGATTCAATAGCCATGGAAATAGTATATAGGGCCAAGATATAGAAGCAGAAACTACCGAAGCTGCTTCAAGGGCTTCGTCGAAGCCGCAATCCCGATCGCAACCGCCACAACGACTGCGTTCTTGATAATATACTGCCCTTCAAGCGTGGGGACGAGGAATTGCTGCCATGTTAGCTCAGGCACTAATACCAGCGGCGAACACACGATGAGCATGTGAAATAGCAGCAACGGAATCACGACGCGCGTTGCCTTTGGAAGCAAGAATAACAGGCCGATAATACATTCCAAAATCGCCAGCACATAAAACAGCAGGTCAAAATATTCCAACCCGACGGTTTTTGCCGTTAGTGTTTCGGCGAGAGGACTAGCCGGGCTAAGGCCCAAAAGCTTAATAGCCCCAAACCAAAAGAACACCAAAAAAATGGATATCCGCGCAAACGGTGTAAACGTCCGACGAAAGAACTCTATCAGACGTAGATCGAATGCCTGTATTTTTGCTTTGTGTTTGTCCATTTACCCACCTTTTTAGTATTTACGCTAACTTTAGTATATCAACTAAAAATACCCTCTTGCGAGGGTATTTTGTGGTTTCTAGATTTATACAGTCTTCTTTTTGTAAACCCGGATAGCCAGGAAGTACGCTACAACGAGCAGCCCTGCAGACCATGCAAGCGCGATCCATGAGGTGTCGCCTGCTGTGCCATTGACCATCAACGAACGCAGTGTTTCGATGATTGGTGTCATTGGCTGGTTTTCGGCAAATCCACGGAGTGCTGGGTGCATTTGGTCGGACGGCGTAAATGCTGAGCTGACGAAGAGCATCAGTAGCAGAATATAGCTGAACGATCCCGCGCCTTCTGCTGTTTTAGCAAGCAGACCAAAGTAGATTGCAAGCCATGTAACGGCAGTCGTAAACAATGTTAGGATTCCGGCGAAGAGTCCCCATTCTGCAATCCCTGCTTCGGGGCGGAAGCCCGCTAGGAATGCCACGCCGATAACAATCGCGACTGAAAACAGGTTTGATACGACCGACGAAACAGCGTGACCGCCAAGGATCGAGGATGATGCGACTGGCATTGTCTTGAAGCGGTTGATGATACCACCGCTGAGGTCGTTGTTGATACGAAGCGCCGCGTACGCGATGCCACTTAGCACCGTCATGATAACGATACCTGGTGTTACGAAGTTAATGTACGATGTGCCGGTGTTTTGGCTGTAGCCGAGAACGAATACGAACATCAACATCAGCGCGATTGGCATTGCAGCGACCGTGATGATCGTGTCAACGCTGCGAATGGTGTGCTTTAGGCTGCGCTTTGCCATCACCCAAGTGTCGCTCATTACAGACATTACTTTTTCTCCTTGTGGTCGTTAATGATTTTGAGGAACGCGTCGTCGAGTGTCGGTTGCTTTTGTGAGAACTCGGCGATCTCGATGCCTGCGGTTTCGATTTGGTTAAACAAGTTAGCCATCTGCTTTGCGCTGCCATCAGTTGAGATAGTCAGTGAAAGCTCCTCGTCGCTCTTTGTGCCTTCGTACTTGCCCAAAACCTTTGCAGCTTGGTCGAGCTGCGTTTGGTCGTTGAATCGGAGTTCGATCTGACCCTGCGGCAAGAGCTTTTTAAGCTGGCTTGCGGTACCTTCGGCGACGATCTTGCCCGCCGCAAGAACGGCAATGCGATCGGCAAGCTGGTCGGCTTCTTCTAGATACTGTGTCGTCAAAAAGACGGTGATGCCACTGTCGGCAAGTGATTTGATGGTTGCCCACATACTGTTACGGCTTTGCGGGTCGAGGCCGGTCGTTGGTTCGTCCAGGAAGATGATCGATGGGTTGCCGATAAGGCTCATCGCGATATCGAGGCGTCGGCGCATACCGCCCGAGTAGGTTGTTGTATAGCGGTCGGCTGCATCGGTAAGATCGAACTTTTCGAGCAGCTGCGCAGCGATACGGGCAGGGTTTGCCACGTGACGCAACTGAGCGATCAGCATCAGGTTTTCTCGGCCTGTCAGCATTGGGTCGACAGCAGCGAACTGGCCAGTCAAGCTGATGGTGTTTCGCACTTTTTCGGCCTGCTTGTTAACGTCGTGTCCGCCAACTGTTGCCGTTCCGCTGTCTGCGCTAAGCAATGTGGTTAGGATGTTAATGGTGGTTGTCTTGCCGGCACCGTTAGCACCGAGCAGGGCGAAGATGCTTCCCTTTTCGACGCTAAATGACACGCCGCGGAGTACTTCTACCTTTTCGTAGGACTTCTTGAGGTTGCCGACCGAAATGGCGGCTGTAGAGTTTTGCATAATTGTTGCTCCGTTTACTTAATGGTTACGTTGTCGAGCTTAGCCTTGGCGCTTTTTAGGAGTGCGTAGGTCAGCTTGTCCATAGTGACGTTATCAAAGATTGCGTGCTTTACAACTGAATGGTGGAACGAGACATCTTCAAGGACCGCATTCTTAAATGTCGTGTTCTTTAAGCCAGAACTTGTGAAGCTCACGCCAGTAAGCGTCATATCTTCAAATGTAATGCCCGTAAGGTCTGATTTTGAAAATTCAGTATTAACTAGTTTTGCATCTTTGAATGAAGATTTCTGGAACGCTGATGCATTGAACTTGGTGTTCGTAAGGTTTGCTTTGTCGAAATTTGCTTTGCGCATGTCGGAACCTATAAACACAGCACCAGTCAGGTTTGCACCCTTAAAACTCGCGTCTTCAAGAGCAGTCGCCTTGAATGTTGCGCCTGTTAGGTTTGATCCGTCGAAAACAGCTTTCATAATTGCGCTCATACTAAAGTCAGATCCGGCGAGATCAACGTCTGCGAGGTCGGCATCCTGCAGTTCTACTGCTTTTGTCCGTGATGCACGACTACTGTTTCCGATGACCGTATCTTTGATAGTTTCAAAGATAGTCCTGCTGACACCAGCTTCTGATTCTTTTAAAGCTTGCTTTTCAGCATGTGGAAGTTCTTCCATGATTTCAGCTACATCACCGAACGATTCGGTTGCGATTTTGTAAGCTTCGTCCTCTGTTTTACCCTGGGCCTTTAGGTCACTTACTTTCTCCTGCAAGTTTACAAGAAGCTCCTGCTGGACGTCGCCGCGGGCTGGGAAGTCACCATATGGTGCGAATGCTTGGTCTAAAAAGTTCTGTAATTTCTTTTCCATAGTTATTCCTTTCTAAAGTAGCTCGTCTAGGATTTGCTTTGCGTAGTCCCAGTTTTGCTTGTTCTGCTTATATAGTTCTTGTCCGTCTGGTGTTATCTGATAGTACTTTCGTCGTCCCCCCTGTGTCTCGCTACCCCAATACGAAGTAATGTGACCGTCTTTTTCTAATCGTTTCAAACTGGAGTACATGGTAGCCTCTTTCAGCTCATATTGCTGCAAAGATCGCTCCTGCACGAGTTTGGTGATTTCGTAGCCGTACTTATCGCCATCCGTCAGTAACTTCAGGATGATCGTGTCGGTGTGACCACGAAGTAAATCAGATGATAATCTTTTATCATTCATGTTTACAGTATATGTCATATTACTATGACTGTCAAGGTATTTTATGTGACATTGTAAACCTACCTCTGTAAAAATACGCGAAAATTCAGTTTAACCGTAACGCTCCCCTACTAAAAACCGTCACCGTATGCGCTTCCTTTTTCTATTTTGCTCTTATCAAGAAGTTCTAATGAGTCAATTACTCTTAGCATCTCAGGGAGACTGCCTGGATCATATCGATATCGAGCATCGTCATCAAAGCGGATGATGATGTTCGTAGATTCAGTTCTTATATAAAAGAAAACCAAGCCCGCTCGATCATAAAAGTAGACTTCCTTGCCATCCGGTGTCTTGTGGATCATTTGACAAGGCATTTGACGCTCTTTGCTCGAATCTATATCACGCTGCTGGAGGCTATCTGTGTCAGTAAAAATTGACCATAATTCCAAAATGTCACAGTGATCTGAAAAGTTCATGACCTCATGCTGGTTTTGAAGTACTTTTTGCTGCTTTACCTTTGCCTTGCCTAAGGTAAAGGTAAGCGAGGTTTTTGTATATTTACTTCCATCATACCCATATAGCATAGGACTTGATACCGGATATTCCTTGGACTGAAAAGTTGGATAGTATACGGAGAAATCCAGAGCTGAAACTGCTTTCTGGAAAACCCTATTTTCTTCATTTGTTATTTTTGCAGCTTGGATTGGATGTATCAGTAAAGGCGTAGCAAAGACACTGGTGATTAGTGCTACGACACCAATTATTACAGCAAGTTTATCACTGACTTTTACCCTATACATCAACTGGCCTAGCGCCAAAAACCAAGCAAATGCCAGTACGAGACCCAATGCGACCTCTTGCTCCGGGCTCAGATCGATAGAGGCCATTAGTAGAGACATGAGAAGAAAACCAAAAGCAAATCCGACAAGACCAACAAGATGCGCATTCTTCGCCCCTGCAAGCCGATTAATAATAATTATCGCCATACTCAACAATGCTGCCACAACTAACGGCGCAATCATGAAACCGAGCATAGAACCGGGAAGAATATACAGGAGACTCCATCCGACCATTTGATTAAGCGGGGGATAGAACTGATATACAGAAAAGAGAACTGCCGACAGAAGCGCGGCGATTATAAGTGATTTATTGATTTTTATAGATGATTTTGATGTCATGGTACATTTCCTTATGAATGGCGATAGCCTGCTGCTTTTGCATCCTCTTCACTGCAGTAATATTTATAAAAAGGACTGGGACCGTGATTATAATCTCCTGGTAAATAATAGCTCCGTCCGGCCATAAAATTTGAAGCCGGTATAGGATTCCCCATACAGCGCACTGCCGCGATTCCATACTGAATGGTGCCGCTTCCCCACCCTGCCAATGCAGCCAGAATACCTAAAGTAACGGCTAGCGAGATATAAAGTGACTTTCTTGTTTTCTTAGGGTCCATTTTTTGTGTTTTATGCATTTGTTTTGATTATAACAAAATACTACAAACAATCGTATCGCGCTTTTGTTTATAAAATATTTTTATACATATTGCAAAAATGTTATAAAGATGGTAAAATCTCCTCAGTATATAACCGAAAGGCTTCAAGAGATGAGTTCTGACAACGCGGTACTTGGTACTGCTACAACTGGTGGAGCTGCAGCCGCAGCAGTTGCGACAGCGGCAAATAATGACCTAGCGCTTTTGATTGGGCTGATTGTTGGCCTTATCCTTCTTGTGGCTCTTGGCCTTTGGGTTCGCCACCGCTCTAAGAGGCAGTAATGACAACTGCACTCCTCATCTTACTTGCGACAGTTGCTCTGATCGCATTAGTGGACTATATCCCCCGCTTTTTCAATGCAGCCAAGCCTCCGGTACGGATTTATAAAGGCAAAGGCCGGGTACCTAATTATCTAATTATGCCAACGGTATACGGAGATATCTCGTATTTGAAGAATGTCGACTTTCTTAAAAAATACGCATCCCATGTCGTTATCTGTACTTCCAAATACGAAAGTGAGAAATTTTACAAAGACCTTGAAGCTATTTGCGAACAAAACGGGCTTCGTTTTATCGCCGTTGATCTTCCGATAGTGAAGGATAAGCCCGTCAAAAACGCCTACACCATTTACAAGGGAGCCTTTACGGATCTAGAAAAACTCGGCGTCTCTTCTAAAACCCCTTGTCTTCTGATTGACGCAGATACCGTCACTCCTTCAAATGTGAACGATCTTATCCGTACGTTTAGTAAAGGCAAGTTTGATATTGCCTCTCTTCGCTGCGAGGTTGCAAATGTTTCCAATACACTCGAAATCCTCCAGGACTACGAATATCGAACCGCTATGGACAACCGCCGCATGGATCCATGGCTGACATCTGGCGCCTGCAATATGGCCCAAGCTGGCACATTCCAACACGTCTTCAAGCAGCATTCTCACTTTTTTGCTGGCGGAGACATTGAGATCGGTAAGCTCGCCCAAACTATGGGCTACAAATTGCGTCATATTAACTTTTCGTTTTATACGGAAGTGCCTTCGACGTTTCGCGAGTGGTTTAACCAACGAATTATCTGGTTTGCTGGAGGCGTTCGTCACCATGTGGTCAATATCAGCAACTTCAGCTGGCACCACTTCTTTATTTTTATTTATAACTCTCTGATTATTTATCTCCTCCTACCACTGCGCTGGTTCGAGCTTATACATTTCCCGCTTGCGTTCTTCTTGCTGATCCTCGTATCTTGGCTTTATATCTTCATCGTTAATATTGGCCGCGGCTGGCGAAAAGAATACTTCCTTCTTCCAGCGTACGCGTTTATTCAATCGATGATTATTTTGCCGATCGCGTTTGTGCGCTATGCAAAGTACGCACTGCAACAGCGAAGTTTTGGTATCTTGCACCAAGATCTATCGCACTTAAATTGGCATCTACTATTTGCCAGCCGCTTCCTGAACATCACGACTGCTGCAATCGTACTGGTTCTTGCGGTACAGTTTACTTACACTCGCGTTGAATACTGGGTCGAAAAAGATCTGCAAAGCTTAGCTGTCAATAAATAAAAACCGCTCACTTCAAAGCGTGAGTTAATACACCTATCGCCCGAACGATTTCGCGGTGTACTGCTTTATTCTTAATGATCCGAAAATGCCCATACGTTTGTAGCTTTATGTTTGTCGCGCCTTCTAAAAAGCTCCCGCCTGGAATATGTGGATCGAATTTTCCGTAAATAGAAAAGATATGTTTATTCACCTCAGCATTTTTAGCTAGCAGAGAAAGAAGCGGCGAGTTGGGTGCAAAAATCCGTAGCGACGATACCGGCAAGAACTGCGCATATACCGAACCAGTAAACGGCGTACTGATTGCGGTCATTCCTATAAAACGACGCTCCTCATTACAATATGCAAGCAAGTATTTACCGATAAGACCGCCTTTGCTGTGTGCAACGATAACACAGCTCTTAAGCTCACGCTCCCTGACATACTGATTCACTATTTCTGCCATCTGCTCTACGCTTCCGCGGTTATATCCAAGCCCTTCGATGACATGGATATCGTACCCAGCTGCAAATATACTTTTTGCAATCGGCTTCATAAATTCCCACCGCTCGTACACTCCTGGGATGAGAATGACAGGAGTGTTTTTTTGTTTTTGGCCGGAATGGATAAGCCTGCTGGCATCACCTCTTCGAAGAAAACCCGCGAGCTGCCAAAAACCCACATAAATATAATCGAATACCCAGTAACACCAGTACATAAATAAACGTCCTATCTTTTTAAGAAATCGTTGCATACAGCAAGCAGCTCCTTTGGATGAGTATATTGAATGTTATGAGGCCCGCCTTCGATCTCGGCAGCAGATATTCTTTTGTTTAGGCCTTCCAAATATTTCGTCCATTGCCGCGGCACAATAACATCCTTAGACCCCCTTACTAAAAGAACGGGTACGGAAATATCCTTTAGTGGCTCTTCGATATGATCGCTCACCATATAAACGGCCGTTTTTAAAAAGCGTCCTATACCCATGCGAAAGTAATCACGGAGGATAATTTTATTTACGCTTGTTGGTTCGCGGATGGAATCCTGAAATAGACGAAGCGCCTGCATAAAAAGTGATCGCTCCTGTCTATTAACCGTCGGCCCGATGAGAATTACGTTTTTGCATAGTTCAGTGTAACGAGAAGCCAAATGCACCGCGGTCTGACATCCCATCGACTGACCAATTACAGTCACACTCTTTAGTCCTGAAATCATTAGATACTGCGCCGCGACATCTGCCAATTCGACCGGAGGCAACGCATGATCCGGACGGGGCGTCTTGCCATACCCTGGCATATCGATAATCCGCACATCATAGTCCGGTGCAAGCAGCTCGGCGAATGGCAAAAAATAATCTCCTGCCACACCGATTCCGTGGATCAGAAGAATGGATGGTTTACCTTCGGCTGCAGATGCCTTACGGATATCAACAAGATAATTGCCTAGTTTTACCCGCTCTTTTTGTAAGACATCTCCCATCTTTTTTATTACCTATAGCAGGATTCTTCATTACCGCGGGCACCATCGGGCGAAGAGTATCGCTCCATTCCACTGCCGCGCTGCTCATAGAGCTGCTCGTAGGCAACGTAGAGCAATTTATATTCCGTACATGCGGCTTCATAATCGTTCAGTGCGCGATTACGTTCGTCATTAACTCTCTCAAGACTGATTGCATATGATTGCTCGGCCGCTTGGCGGTCAGCTTTTAGCGTTTCGACTTCAGCCGCACGATGGGATTGGCCTACGTAGTATGAACCTGCACCGACTCCAGCAAGGAGCAATAACATACCGAGGATCGTTAAAACCTTTTTATTCGTGCTCATTTTTATGCCTTTCTTTCATAGCAATATAATCTGAATCGTCTTTGGCTTTTTGGTAATAACTGTAAAATATCCGCGCCGATTCTGCCTTGGGTGATTCTTCCGATCCGGTATCCTGTGGATTTACTTTGCCGCCCGTACCGTACTTTTTACCGGATGAGTGGTTTGCATAGCGGCGCGACCGCGTAAATCCCATCTGCAAAAACTTGCGCGCCATATCCATGCCAACGAAATCGTTCTGCTGCTTGTATTCCATAAACAGCGAATAAATCTTTTTGGCAGATTTTTCGGCCGCCTCGGGAGTTGCAAATTTCCAATGCGGCAGGATTTCACTTTTATATGGCTCGGCGATCAGTACGCCCTGCTCACCTTTACCTACGACGTATTTTTCGGGATGCTTCCTAAAGTCGATGTCACGGTACCGATCTGCATAGGAAGCATCGCCCATGCTTATTTTTTAACCTTTAACGGCCACCACATATGTCGGCCCAGTTGCAGCGTGATCGCCGGTACAAGCAGCGACCGAACGATGATCGTATCGAGCAGCACACCGAACGCTACGATAAACGCGATTTGCGCGAGGAACATAATCGGAATAACACCGAGCGCTGCGAATGTCGCTGCAAGTACGATACCCGCCGACGTAATGACGCCACCCGTCACAACAAGTCCCTTAATTGTTCCGGCGCTGACGCCGATACGGAGCGTCTCTTCGCGAACACGGGTCATGAGGAAGATGTTGTAGTCGATACCGAGCGCCACTAAGAAGACGAATCCAAAGATCACGACAGATGGATCGGCACCAGGGAAATGCCATACGTTATTGAATAGCAGTGCCGAGATACCGAGCGTCGCACCAAACGACAACACAGTCGTGAGCAGCAGAACGATCGGTGCAACCAGTGAACGCAGTAGAAGCATCAGAATAACAGTGATTGCTACAAGGATCAGCGGAATCACAACATATAAGTCACGCAGCGATGCCTGGTTCGTGTCGTACTGAATCGCACTCGTACCGCCGACTAATGCATTTGAGTCAACAGTTTTTACCCCTTCACGAAGTGCAACGACATCTTCCCTCGCCTCGATTGAATCCGGAGCATCTTTTAATGTCACCTGCAAAAGCACCTTACCGTCAGCAATTTTTGGTGTCGCGTTCTTAAACGGATACGCATCTTTTGCGATTGACTCGGCACTCGGTACGGACGCGGAAGCCGCCTGGTAGGCCTGTTCGATCGCCATTTCAGGAGCGCCTGGCATCTGCGCCGCTATGCCCTGCTTTATTTCAGCAAGTTGAGCGTCGCGTTTTTCCGTGACCTGCTTTAGAATCTCGTTCTCTAATTTAGTGGCAGCTTTACCGACAGGAGCCGATCCCGAAGGAGCACCACTTACGGTTATCGCAACGGAATCAACTCCCTCATTTTCCTCGATTTTTGTAATGACTTCCGAAGTTTTTCCCTCATCGGCCAGTACGTACGTCGGCGAGCCGGAGCCGCTAGGGAAGTGATCGTTCAAAATCTTCTGCCCGTCGCGCGCTTCGGAATAGCCAAGAATAAGGTTACTCTGCGCGACACCTTCGGCTTTTAGCTGAGGTACAGCAAGACATGCGAGGATCAAAAACAGCAATGTCCCTGCCCAAGTGCGGCGCGGGTGTTTACGGACAAGCACACCTACCTTTGCCCACATAGCATGGCGATGCGCGTAGTCGTAATGCGTTTTGCCTGTTTCTAATTTAGGTTTTCGCGGCCAAAAAGCGGTTCGTCCGAAGGCGAGTAACACCGCCGGAAGGAATGTCAGCGCAACGAGCACCGACAAAACAACACCTATGCCACCGACCGGACCAAGTGCCTTGTTTGAACCAAGATCAGAGAACAGCAGACACATCAACCCAACTGTCACCGTTCCACCGGCTGCGAGGATTGGCTCAAATGAAGCTTTTAGTGCAGCTTTTGTCGCCGCCCATGACGTCTCGTGCTGAGTCAATTCTTCACGATAGCGTGAGATATACAGCAATGAATAGTCGGTTGCCGCACCAATGACAAGAATAAAGAGAATCCCCTGCACCTGCCCATTAAGCTCAACGACACCGGCATCCGCCAGAAAGTACACCGCCAAAATACCTGCGGCAAGCGCTGACATAGCTGCCGTTAATACGATAAACGGCAAAAACGGTGAGCGATATACAACCAAAAGAATCAAGAAAACAACACCGAGCGCGACGAACAGCAGCGTCCCATCGATCCCTTCGAATGCTCCCTGCAAGTCATGTGCCAAGGAGGCAGGACCGGTCAGCTTATGATCAATTGAAAGACCGGCAGAATCTAGCTTTTCGCGAAGTGCCGGAAAAATCTCCTTAAAGTCACCGTCGCTCTGCAGTGGAACTACCAAAAATGCTGCTTTTTCGTCTTCTGAGATAATTGCCGGTGAGACATCGCCCTCAACACCTTCGACGTCACTTAGTTTTTGGCGAACGTCATCAATCGCCTTCGTGTCAGACTCGGTTAATTTTGTACCGTCAGTATCAAAGACCGCTAGTGCCGGGATAGTGCTATCGTCACGAAACTTCGATAACTGGTCGTTTACTTTAGTCGCTTCGGCACTCTCGGGCAAAAATGTCGTAAGATCAGTACTTGATACATCGCTGATTTTGCCAAAGTACGGGCCGCCAATAGCCGCAAAGGCCAGCCATACAACAATTAATACGCCTGGCAGCAAAACGCGCAGCCATTTTGGAGGAGTCTTTTGGGTTTTCTTCATTACCCTAGTATATAACTATTTGAGTGTCTTGTTCAGGAATGCGATTGTGGCCTCGAGAGCTTTTTTGCCGTCGTCGTTATCCAGATTGAACTGATACTCATGAGGTAACGCCGGCTGATGATCGGACGGATAGAACAGTCTTGTAACATTTACGCCTAGTGCCTGTAGCTCATCGGCAAATGGCCTTGATTGAGCGTCCGTAAGTGGGTCGGCATTCCCGCCCGTGATGTATGTTTCGGGAAAGTCCTTCGTTACATGGTAATGCGCCGACATCTGGCGTAAAGTCTCCGGGGCGTTGCGGGACCCGGTATATGCCCATACGCTAATATCATCACCCCATCCAATAATCTTCGGCAAGTCAGGATTCGGATGAATAAGCTGATCCATCTTATAAATTCCACAGTTTAGTACGACACCTTTTAATTGTGATGCGCTCAAGTTAGGCGAGACACCGACGAGCTTTGCATAGTCAGGATTCGTAATGATTGCGGCCATTTGGCTGGATAGCTGTGCACCCGCCGAGTCACCCGCAAGTGCAACGTTCTCAGTATCTACATGAAACCGCTCGGCATTTTGCTTTATGTATCCATACATGTCATTCAGTTGATGTACGGCCGTCGGATATATACGCTCCGGCCCCAACGAATAACCAGCACTAACGACCGTGAAACCTTCAGCAGCAAGCAGTCTAAAATACGCAGCATGATCTGCCCTGCCTCCAGAAATCCAAGCACCTCCGTGCGTCCAAATTAACAGCGGAAGCCGCTTATTCGTGTCCTTGATACTCTCGGGGAAATACACGTCCAAAACCGCATCGCTATCACCCTGCTTGTACTGCTGATTAGTAATGCTTGCGATCGGCACCGAAGGCGTATGTTTCTCAAGCGCCTGGGATTGTTTCATGCCGTCTTGCTCAAACACCAAACGAATCACCATCGCCCCCGGCCATGGACTAATCTTGAAGGCCAACATAATCAGCAGGATCACTCCGATGATCCCGCCGACCGTCCACCATAGGTTTTTACTTTTGAAAAAAGCCTTAACGCGCCCTTTGGATGTTTGTTTTTTCATTGTTTTCTCTTTTTATAAGGTTGCTTGGCCTTATTTTATCATTCTTTAACACACACAGCTGCAAAATATTTGATTCAGTTAAGCGCGTGAAGCGCCGTTATCGTCATCTTCATCGCGGTCTTCAATTGTCTCGCGCATATCATCATTGCCATGCTCCAGATCATCCAGGGCAATATTGTCGAGCTCTCGTTTCATTTCCGCTTCCGGAATGCCGAGCTCTTCCGCCGGCGATTCGCCCGCTTCATTCATAAATTCATCCGGTTTTTCAGTATCAAGATCATCCTGATAGGTATGTAATGTCATATCGTCATTCTTCATCTGTTATGCTCCTCTTAGTTTCAGTATTTATTCACTCGTAGAATAATGAATGGATTGAAAGATGATTTTTCCATCCCGAATAACGAACGAATCAGCTCCGTCGCACACCTTTTTTCCTTCAGCATGGGCCGTCCACTCCAAAAAAGCATACTCTCCTTCGATGAGAGTATGCCTGTATTCGAATGTGGCGGCTCCTAGATTAGCGGCGAGCTGCTTAGCAGATTCTTGCACTCCTTCGTGTCCGTAGAAAGCTCCGGTTCCCGTAAGTACGACGACGTCCGGCGAAAAATTGGTTGAAATATCCTCTTTCACCTCGCCTTTTAATCGCTTGTGAAGATGGTCTTCAAAAACTTCTGTCGTCGTTCTTACCATAGGCATTCGACCTACTGCGTTACCGGTTTATCGGCTTCGACATCCGGGTTGGTAACAAGTGCGTAGCCTACTACCAAAATACCTACAACTACGTGCGGCACCCATGCGTTAGCCGGCGCATCTGCAAAGCCGAATAGCCACGGCGACACCGCCAAAAAGATACCGGTGAGATAGTCCAGTACTAAATGGACCCTCATCGGAACGAGCTTGAGAGGACTCATTCGGCTCGTCGTAATTAATTCACTTAAGATAATAAAAATACCGACATAAATCGGCACCATTGATGCGGTCTGATTGTCGCTAAAGCCGAACAGTTGCGGCGCGAAAATCAACGCGATTCCTACTATTAACCCTATTACTGTATGCACCTTTGATGAAAGAAATTTCATTCGTCTTCCCTTTCTCTTAATTGCTTACACTGCCTATTATAGACCTGTTTTGCGAAGCGTGCCGTAATCCGCAAAAGAAAATGTCATACTGGAGACATGAAGATTTACCATGAAGTGAGCGCGGAATCGGTAGATTCTATCTTTAAAAATGGACTAAAGCGGACTTCGCGCGGAGCAAAAGGGGACGATGATTTAATTGCAAAAACCGATGAATTCCTGGATGCCCATCGCCCGTCACAGTTTCGGTCTGCCGGCCTGAGCCGGAACAACAATATTTATGGCTACATTGGGTCTGAGGATTCACTTATCAGTATTAAGGACGGGTCTTCTGTTGCAATCCATAAAAAGAAAGCTGGGGGCTCCGGCGTGCTTCTTGAGCTTACTGTGGACCCTGAACGGTGCTGGGTTTCAGACTTAGACGCATACGACGAACTAAAAACTTTGTTTGAATACGAGGCCGCTAAAGAATACCTCGTTACCCAAGCACAAAAATACTGGAACTTGCTCATTCCTCTCAGGGCGTACAAGCAAGATACTATCTCTCGCCCTGAAGTTATGATTACATACGACATTGATCCCGCTGCAATTCAAAAAGTGTAATTGCACCTTATATAGAAACTATGAGAAGATAGAACTAGATTTACTATAAAATAACAAGCAAAGTGAACCATGGACGAGCTATTTATAATCACAACCAAAACGCCTGCCGGCCCCTTTCATATGATCGCGGAAAAGCGAAACTCCATCGATGTCGTCATCACATCCGGTTTTGGCGACCTCGATTCGCTGAAGCTGCGTATTCCTCCGGCTAACTACTCCACTACGACATCATTCGTAAATACCGAAAAACACCCCTATCAGTCACTTGTACATGATTACTTCGCAGGTGATGAGAACGCGCTTGGCCATATCCCAATTGATCAACCTGGTGGTACTTTTGCAAAACGCGCCTGGAATGAGATGGCACGGATTCCCTGGGGCGAAACAATATCATACAAAGAACTCGCCCGCCGAGCAGGCAACGAGAGCGCAAGCCGCGCCGCCGGAGCTGCGTGCGGCTCAAACCGGCTTGTTCTTTTAATTCCCTGTCATCGCATTCTAAAAAGCGGCGGAAGTCTCGGGGGCTACGTTTATGGGCTGGGTGTCAAAACAAAACTTCTTCAACTTGAGGGAGCAATCCTCGCTTAGTCGAATAAGCCCAATGCCCTTTCGCGGAATGAGCGAGACGATTCTCGGCTGCTCTGTAATTTCTCGAGCTTCTTTAGATTGGCCTGCGCGATGGCCTGCTGACCCTCTTCGGTGGGATGGAATGGCGCACTAGCACTCAAACCCTGGATCCATGAATCTGACGAGCAAAGGTCATGACCTCGAAAGCTGATTGGCACATATGACGCGTACGAATACTTTGAAACCGTTGATGAAATTGACCTGTTCATAGCGGACACACGACCGCTTATCCATGACGCTTCGCGGGAAGTAATTTCTTGAATTTCGTCACAGGAACCTGACGAAAACGGATTGTAGTAACCATTCACCAAAATGCGCGGCGGGTTGCCATCGCTTTTTTGATGGATTTTTGCCAAAAGAATATTCAATTCTAATTTCAAGTCTGCCAAGTAGGCTGCTGATCTGGCGGTATCAACGCTATAGCCGCACTTTATGTAGTAGCATTGCCGCAAAAATTGCGTCCACCTAACGTCATTCGCTCCAATAGTAATCGTCATGAGTGACGGGACGCCGCCACTAAACGCCGCGTCAAGTTGTGGAGTGATGCCGTCTTGGCTTCCGTATAGCCCTTCGTCTATTTTGGCGCCGCTACACGCGAGCTGCGTTAAAGATAGTCCTGCCGATGCCGCTACGATATGTGGATAGGCGAGGGGAGAGCGGTCACATTCTATTGCCTGTTCTCCGCTTAAACCCGCGCCTGAAGCTACCGAGTCACCAAGCGCCGCATAGCCAGAAACGGCCGAGGCTGCGGAGGAGAATCCCAAAGCCACAACAAGCGCTATAACCGCTCCCAAGATAGTACGCATAGGCTCGCTCCTGTTTATATTTTTATTATATTACTCCCCTGTCTTCCTCGCTGTAAGCAATCATACATTTTCCGATGCGAGATTAAGGTCCATCTGTAAATGCCTACTTAATAAAGCAAATCTTTCGTCAATGGCCATAAAAATATTGTAGTGCCAATTTTTTACAGATAATTTTTTGAAAGTTTGTGAGAAATCTCACCGACGCTTTCTGAGCGTTTTATTAGCATCGGTCATGCGGGTTCGTTTCCCACCCGTGGCAAAACCAACGTAACGAAAGGAATGAATATGAGCACACCGATTGCAAAAACCAGCAAAATCACCGGTAAAAAGTCATACATCGTGGCCGCTTTAGCAGTCGCTTCCGTATCATCGCTCGTGGCATTTACGCCTAATACCAACGCGCTCGGAACTGAGAGCTTGGACCTCGGCGCAGGCCTTAGTAGCAAGGATGACGACAGAGAATCCTCAGCAGGTCTCCGCATCCTAAGCGAAGACGGACTTGAAAATCTTGGCCTTGGCCTCACCGCACTTACAAAAGACGGTGATGACATGACATCAGCAGGCGCAGGTCTTGAGCTTACCGACGAACTTGAAAACATCGCCGGCGGTCTTAATCTAATGAACAAAAACGGCGACAAGATGTCATCTGTCGGTACTAACGTCGAAAGCACAGACATGCTAGAAAACGTTGGCGCAAACAGCGGCGTTAGCCACATCGATGGCGACAAAAGCTCATCTGCAGGAGTAGGCGTCCAGACTACGGACGGCCTCGAAAATGTAAGCGGCGGAGTTGACGCGACTCACCAGGATGGTGACAAGACGAACAACTTCGGCGTCCGCTTCGGCTTTGAAGACTAGTTACCTATTTCCGAGTGCATCCGCTGTAATAGCGGATGCACTTTTTCGACCTCGACCCGCGACTATAAGACAGAAGGACTGAAACACTTGAACGTCATAACAGCACTACGCAGCAGCGATTTTCTGAGGAACAATACGATCTTCTTTGCAGGATCGGTACTTGTTGGCGCATTGAATTATTTATACTATCCCCTCATAGGCCGGTTGGTTAGTCCGGCTGTTTTTGGTGAGATCCAAACGCTTGTTTCACTGTTTTTACAATTTACTATTTTCCTGAATGTTCTCGGCATGATTACGGTCAATATCATGGCTAATTACGCCGACAAAGAAAAAGCCCACCGGACCATCGTCGAGCTCGAAAAGTTTGCTGCATATCTTTCCCTGCTGCTTCTTGCCTTTAGCCTGGTTGCAGGCAGTGCGCTCCAGCAGGCGCTCCGGTTTGAATCATCGCTGCCATTCACTGCACTCGCCCTTGCACTCATCGTCAGTATTCCACTCACTTTCCGAAGTGCCTATGCACGTAGTCAAAGAAGGTTCGGGGTTGCCATTTCGTCTCAGCTCATCGGAGCCGCTACTAAATTAGCATTCTCTGCCGGGCTAGTAATTCTGGGGCTAGGAACATTCGGCGCAATCGGCGGTATTGTCGTAGCGCAGTTTATCGCATTTTTATACGCGGCCCGCTGGGCTGGCCGGTTGGGATTTTTACGCCCAAAAAACAGTAATTACGCAAGCCTGCCTGACATCCGCATGATTCTGCCCGAATTAAAATATGCTGGCCTCGTATTTGTCGGACTGCTCTCAATCACACTTTTAATGAGCATCGATATCATTATCATTAAGTACTTTTTTGACGCGCAGACGGCCGGGCTATACGCCGGAATTGCAACTGTTGCACGGATTATTTTCTTCCTGAGCGCGCCTATTGCCCAGGTTTTGATGCCATCTATAAAAATAAATCAATCATCCACAGAAAACCGTCGGCTGCTCATAAAATCGCTTGGCCTTACACTTCTTGTTACAAGCCCTGTTCTTATTGCCTGCATCCTCTTTCCAAACATGGTCGTTAGCTTGTTGATGGGCAGCACCTATGATGGCTACTCTCATTTACTTCCGCTTCTGGCGACCTCTATTTTTCTGCTTTCAATCATGAACCTACTCGGCATGTATTACCTGTCTTTGCGAACGAAGGCAGTTGCTGTAATAGGCTGCATAGGTTTTTTGCTCACCGTCGCGGCAATGATGTCATGGCATCCATCTGTCGATGCGGTCGTATGGAGTTTGTTTTTCGGTAGCGTCGCGACGGTATTAGCCGGCGGCCTGTTTAGTATTACTAACCTAAGGAGAATATAGCAATGCAGAACCAAATGGTATCTATCGTTATCCCCATCTACAATGAGGCACCGAATGTCGAGCCGCTTTATAAAAAAATCAAGTCCACCATCAAAAAACTCCCTCAGAAGTTCGAACTCATATTCGTTGATGATGGAAGTAGCGACAGTTCCGCAAAAGCGCTTCACACGATGGCCGATAAAGACAAATCGACACATGTCGTGGAGCTTGCACGTAATTTCGGTAAAGAGATCGCCGTTACCGCAGGGTTACATGCAGCACGCGGCGATGCGGCGATTATCATGGATGCCGATCTTCAGCACCCGCCCGAACTGCTGCCGCAATTCATTAATGAGTGGGAAAAAGGTGCCGATGTCGTTGTTGGCGTAAAAAAATACAGTAAAGACGAAAGCTGGTTCAAGCGCTTTTCATCGAAGATGTTCTATTCCATTCTTGGAAGTATTTCATCGGCACAAATCACGCCCCATGCCAGCGACTTTCGCCTCATTAACCGCGACGTGATCGACGCATTCAAAGCGTTTACCGAGCGCAACCGCATGACTCGTGGTCTCATCGACTGGACCGGATTTAATCGCCACTATGTCTACTTTGAGGCGCCGCCTCGCCTCTACGGTGAAGCAGGCTATAGTTACCGTAAACTCTTCGGTCTAGCGCTTAACAGTTTTACCGCCTATAGTATGCTTCCGCTCAAGTTTGCTAGTTGGCTGGGCTGGTCAATCCTTATGATTTCTACCTTCCTTGGACTATTTGTTGCAATAGAAAAATATGTTCTGGGAGACCCTATGTTGCTTAATATCACCGGCACAGCATTTCTCGCGATCATGCTCTTATTCCTTGTTGGTGTCGTACTGATATGTCTGGGCTTCGTTGCCATGTATATTGCGCGTATTCACGAAGAGGTGATCAACAGGCCGCTTTATATCGTTAAACGCGAGAGCGGACGGGAGGAATCAAAAATGAAAATTGCCCACATTACCATTTATCCGCCTAAGGGAGAAAAACACGTTAGTAGCAGCGGAGTCGCTTCGTATACTAAAAATCTTGTTACGAATATCGACTCAGACGAGCAAGTAGTTATTAGTAATGTCATCGATCAAGAGAAAACTTACACGGAAGATAATGTTATCGTTGAACGGGTCTTCCGTCGTAATCCCAGTTTTATCGTTTCAGTACATAAGGCGCTGCGTAATATAAATCCGGATGTGATTCATATACAGCAGGAGCTGGCATTATTCGGCGGCATTTTTACGGCGTATCTTTTGCAGTGGCTGGTGTTTTTATGGAAGAAAAAAACTGTCATTACTCTCCATGGAGTAGTCGATCCGTATTCCATCGATAAAAAATTCGTTCAAGAGAACAACTCATCAATGCCTGTCTGGCTGGTACGAATCGCGTTTTATATTATTTATAAACCGCTCATGATCCACGCCAAACACATCATCGTACACGAGCAGTTTTTCAAGGATATCATTACCGAGAGTTACCGTATCGACGGAAGAAAAGTCAGTGTCATTCATCACGGAGTGGAAGCATTTGAAGCTCATGACTCCGCGTCTGCACGACAAACGCTCGATCTTCCAAAGCATGCCAACATCGCACTTTTCATGGGATATGCAACCGGCTACAAAGGAATGGATCTTCTTATCGAGGGTTTTGCGGAATATGCCGTGTCGCATCCGAATGCGTATCTTGTCATTGGTTCAGGCAAACACCCCAAACTAATGGAGGATCTTACCTATCTCAAAGAATACGATCGCCTTCAAAAAAAGGCTGCGCGACTTATTCCCGCCAGTCAGTACGTATGGCGCGGTTTCATAGATGAAGATCAGATACAAGACTACTACAGTGCCAGTGACGTCTCGCTCTATCCCTATACGACCGCCTTGTCGAGTTCTGGCCCAATGTCATTTGCGATGGGTTACGAAAAACCGTTTCTTGTCAGTGATGCGTTTGCCAAAATATTTTCCGACTATCCGCAGCTTGTGTTCTTGCGCAGTTCAAGCGCATTGGCAAAGCAACTGGATTATTTCTTTACGCACCGCGAAGAATACTCGGATCTTTCGCGCAGGATAAAAACACAGCGCACCTGGAAGAACGTAGGTGACCAAACGCTAGAAACCTATCAGAGAATTACTAAAACGGAGAGACTGAATGAAGCGAACGAGCGTGCTACTACTGGGTAGTTATGGCCAAAGCAACCTAGGTGATGATCTGCTTATGTGGAATTACTTAGAGCTGCTAAAAGAACGTGGATTTAAAAAAATCTACGTCAATGCCAATACCACCGACCTTATTCCGGAGCCAATCAAAAAGGCATATCCCGACCTTCATATTATTAATACCTACGAGACGTCGATTCCAGAGTACCTGCGTCTGATCCGCAATGTCGACTGTATCGTTTACGGAGGAGGAACGTTATACAAAGAACTCTACTCATCAACTGGCCGTTCAAAATACAGCGTCATCATCCGGATGATGGGCGTCAACCTTATCGCCAAATGGTCAGGAACGAAGCTTTACCACCTGAACATCGGCATAGGATCCCTAAAGACCGCTTTAGGACGTTTTATCTCGAAAACCGCCCTGGCCGCCAGTACTCACACAGTATTTCGAGACGAGAAATCCTACGAGATAGCGAGGACAACTCTTGGGATTGCTCCTTCCAAAATCAGCAAGGCGCCGGACGGATTATTTATTAATCACATATGGGAAGACGCTTGGAATACCTCAGAAATGCCTAAAAAGTCTGCCACGACAACAGTAGGTATTAATGTCCTCTCGGATATTCCCGACTGGATTGACCGCGAAAGTTATATTGATTCGATGCGCCGTTTCGTTACGCAGCTCTGCAAAAACGGGACGCATGTTGTGTTCGTTCCGTTCCAGCATACGTTCAATCAGCGCAACGACCTAGTGTTCACCCGTGAGAATTTTGGCGACATTATTGATCGCTACGATAACTGTTCCGTTCTTGAAGGAGTACCCATAGACGAGATCTCTGACTGTCTCAAAAAGTGTGACGTATTCGTCGGAATGCGCTTCCATAGCCTGCTATTATGTGCCGCAAACCGTGTTCCATTCGTTGCTGTCGCATACGACACAAAGTGCTGGCGATTCATTGAAGAAAACAATTACCCGCATGCGATTGAATTGGAGAAACTGGAGACCGAAACACTGCTCGATCAATACGAGAACGCCCTCCATAGTAAAAAACAGACGAGCAAGCTGCTCGATTCGATCACGAAGCGAACCTATAAAGAAGCAGAGGAGGCCTTACGGACACTCAGTTTGTAAATCGCCGGCGCTCTTCAAAAGTCACAGAGACACCACCAACACCGTCTCCGCCCCAAGAAGAGCGACTCGCGCCAAAGGTAGAACCATCCGCTAAAAAGTCGTGGATGTCTTTGCTCGCTGCCAACCCACTGCGATTGTATCTGCTGATTTTTGGATTCCTGCTTTTGGCGCATGCGATTATTTTTCGCGATGTGATTGCCTCGATACCCGCCGTGCTATCCGGTGACGCGTCGATCGTTCGCGAAGAGCTCATTCCATTCTTTAACTTTGGATCGCAGTTCTGGGGAGAGGGTACGTCAAAACTTACCGCCTCCGAAGAAGTGCGCGTCAGCTATTCGTTCTGGACCGCCTGGATGCGACATCATTACGTCTTGCCGTTTGCCGTTGTCATACTAAACGCCATTTCCGCATTCCTATTATTTTATGCTTTCCATCGGATCGGCCGTTACTTTTACCGCAAATCACTATTTGGAGTTATGGCCGCGCTACTGGCAGCGATCCTTATCCACACCATTCTGCTCTATGCAAAAATGGCACACTTTTATGTGCTTATTATCGGGTTCAGTATGTTTGCGCTTTCCCTCTCGCTGGTACTTGAGCAGCTGTTTTTCCGACAGGCGATAGGGAAGAGGAATGTCATTGCCGTCTCCCTACTGACACTTTTAAATCCTGCAATCCACTATCACGTCATCTTTTACGCGGTCGCATTATTAATAATCGTCATGCAGCTGATCTTAACCGTCTTTTTAAGCCGCAAAGCCTTTTGGAAATACCTAAAGCGAAACCTCATTTACTTCCTTATCATTACCGCGCTCAGTTTAGTTCCCTATGTCGCCTACATCTTTCTGACAACTTCATCCAGCCTATCGGGCGTTTCGACCAACATTCCAGTCAACTACTGGATGATCTACTACACATCACTCGGCCTACCATTCATTTTCTCGCTCGATACAGCCGGGCACCTCGATCTTATTCGACATGGTAATTACCTGGCACCGATTCCCCGTTTTGGCAGCATGATCGTTGCGGGGCTGATAGGGGGGTTGTTCATTTTTAAGCAGTGGGCATCGCAGCATATCGTACAAAAACTATTCATTCTTACCCTATTTATGATGATGCTCTTTGCCATGTGGATGACTATCGGCTATAGCGATAACAGCCCGTATTCGTTCCATAAGGTTTTCGGTGATCTGGCTATATTCTTCTCAAGCCTTGGTAACGGCGTCGGCACGACCATTGCCGAACTTATGGGCACCTTCATTAATATCCTACGCTTCCCGCATCGCTTCCAGTTTATTTATTACTATGCTGCGGGAGTATTATTTATGATTGCCCTCGTGTGGCTGCGCACCGTTTTTTTGCGACGGCTCTCAGTGCCGCTCGCCACGATCGCCGTTACATTTATTGCACTGTTTCCGATATTCGCTAATAACGATTACCGCACGGCACTGACATCAGGTGACCTTGCGTCATTCGTTGCCCCATACCGCATTCCAGATGACCTGAAGAAAATAAAAGTAGCTCTCAATAACAAAAAAGAAGGCAAGTTGTTTGTTCTCCCAACTTTAGAGAGCGGCCGCGACATCATACAAGACGGCAAGCGCTACAGCTTTTTAGACAAGTACCTCATTTATTACCTTAACGAGCCGACGCTTTATTACGGCGTCGGGGGCAATACCGAAAATAAGATCATCGCCTACCTGGTGTACCGCGCGATCGCCTACAACGAAACCTGGTGGCAGGATATCCTGGCGAATAACTTCGGCATCACCGATATCATCGTTCCACAACATACCGCACCCCGCGAAAAAGGCGTAACGTATCTGCGTAATATTGATGGCAACATCCAAAAGTCTCTTGCCCGTTCTACAAAATACGAACGCAGCTACGACGGCAAAGATTACGCACTCTACAGCCTAAAAAAACCTGTTGCCACTGATCAAGTATCCCTTGTTGATTTTGAATGGAGGGAAATGCTGGAGCGTTTCAATGGAGACGAACAACTTACCGGCATGAATTATTTCCCTCTTCAGATTCAGGCTTTCCGCGACGCAGAAGGAAAAAAGAAGCTTATCACTGATAGCCTTGAACGCAGCTTTTACGACCTATACGTTGCAAATTACCCAAAGAAAACATTCGTGCCTCGCCCCGTATCGTTGCCATTTAACTCACGTTATGTTTCTAGCACTAACTTTACGAATAATGCGTTATCACTCAGCACGCTGTACGCTAAAAATGACGAATACAATTACCTCAACGAGAACGTTCCGAGTCTTGTTAACCTGCAGCGTCCTTCATTCATTGGCCTCAAAAATGGAGATGCCACGCTCGACGTTACTATTAATATCCCAGAAGACGGTGCATACAGACTGCTTCTCCATGGTGCATCAAAGGGCGAGACAGTCGATGCGCAATTCGGCACTCAGCCGGTACAGCTTAAAAAGATACACGATGACACCGGCACCTCCGGAGACTACATCGACTTTACCTACTTTACCCTCGATGCCGTCTTTAAAAAGGGAAAGCAGGTCGTCTCATTAAAGAACACGACACAGAACGCAGTACTCGTAGACTCGATGACATTGATCGGCGGCAATGATCTGCCGACAGACTTTAGCACTATCCAAACCGACTGGCTGAAGGTAAGGGCAGGGGAGAGGGAAGGCGAGTATGACCTGGAACTAAAGGAGGGGACTAATGGATAAAAAAATGCGCTCACTTCCCCTTTTAGCGACCGTTCTTAAAAGTGTGTGGATAAAATATTTCGCGCTTTCCCTGCTTATTCTGGCACCGCTTCTTCTGCCTGGGTTTATCTTGACGCTCGACATGGTTTTCGTGCCGGATCCCAAGTTCCCGTCCACCGTTTCAAATACCTATCCCCTTGACCTGCTACTTTGGCTCCTTGGCCTCATTCTTCCAGGCGATGTTTTACAGAAGTTCGTCCTCATCACTATATTGATCCTTTCGGGCGTCGGCATGCACCTGCTCGTCAGCCAGCTTCGCCCAGCGTCACTTCCCGGCCGATTTTGGAGTATTGCCTGCTGGTCAGCCGGGATCTTTTACATGATTAACCCGTTTGTCTATTCCCGCTTTATGGCTGGACAATGGCTGTTCTTACTGGGCTATGCGCTGCTGCCGTTCTTTGTTCGAAGCCTCATTGTATTAATCGAGCAGCCGACAATCCGCCGCGGAGTAACTGCAGGTTTATTAGCAGCACTCATTACCTGCTTGTCGATCCATCATATTGGAATCATCACGATTGTCGTACTTGCCTGCGCCGCTATTCCTGTCTTCCGGCGGCGACCAGCAATTATCAGGCAGCTAGCCGGATCGGCTGCTAGTGGTCTAGGCGTATTCATCACTCTGTCTAGTTTTTGGCTGATTCCGGCAGTAACGCAACATTCCGATTTAAACAACGTGGCATCATTCGACCAAACACACCACGAGGCTTTTGCCACCGACGGCGGTAACCTGGCAGGAAAAATCGCAAACGTCGTACGTCTCCAGGGATTTTGGGCCGAGTCGCAAAATATGTTTGCCTTGCCGCAAACCGTTACACCAGGGTGGGGGATTCTGTTTTTGGGATTATGGATCGTCATTATCATTGGTGCTGTGTACGCTTGGCGAACATCAAAAGTCGCATTCGGCCTAGCTACAAGTTTTATACTTACGGGCGTTATTCTTTCGGCGACACCGCTTCTACAGACCGCAAGTAAGCTTCTGCCACTTCTTTCGGGTTACCGCGAACCTCATAAGTTCGCCGAGCTTATCGCATTTGGCTTTGCACTGCTTCTCGCGTTTGGCGCCATGCGGATTCTTATAAAAGTTCGCAGGCAAGCTTACTGGTCAGCAATATTCGTTTGCTTACCTCTTCTTATTACGCCGACCATGATTTGGGGCTTCGCAGGGCAGCTATCTCCTCGTCAGTATCCAAAAGAGTGGCACGAAATCGCTTCGCAGCTAACACCAGGTACATTGTTTCTTCCTTGGCACCAATACGCCTCGTTCAGCTTCTCTGAGCGCATCATTGCGACACCCGCAGAAAAATTCTTCAGCACGCCGGTCATCGCCAGTAATGACCCGGAGTTTGGCAATATTTCTCCTACCGTCCCCGATCAAAAACGGCAAAAAATCAGCCGGCTGCTCCGCGACAGACCAGACACGGCCGCCACCCAATTACACCAGCTGGGCATTCGCCGGATTCTGCTCGTCAAAGAACAGGATTATGGCAATTATGAATGGCTAAGAAGCAAACCCGGCATTCAACTACTCGAGCAAAATGACCGATTGATACTTTATACCGTGGAGGATACGCGATGAAATTAGGCGAAAGCATTTACTATAAACGTCCGTCGAAACTCCGTCGCGGCAGTTCCTCCTTGCTGTTTGTCATAGCGATGGCAGCCCTGGGCTTTTTGACACAATTCCAGTGGCTGGGTCATATCGTCATCGCTATATATGCCGTCTGGGCGCTTGTGCGTCACATTCCCGCACGATCCACCTTCGTGCTGTCATTGTTTACTCTCGGAATCGCGCCGCTAGGCATCTTACTGAGCAATTGGGTCGTGGCACAGAATTTTGCCGCCTACAGCTTTGTATTATTTGCCTTCGGAGCGATTCAGCTGATTTTAGAAGAAAGAAAGGAGTTCTATGTAAAAAGTAGAAACGACAACAATACACCATAGATAATTTGACCCTAAAATTTTTCGCTGCTAGCATTGACAAGGTATAGTAACGTAAACGGGAAAGGAAGGCTAAATAATATGAGCAAAACATCAACCCAGTCACTATCACAGAAACGGACCATGCCAAGTAAACTCGTAATGGGTTTAATGGTAGCTGCCGTTAGCGTTCTCGTTGGAACCGCAGGCGTCGCAGGCGCAACGAACAACTCGAACGGCTACGGTGGCGGGATCAACCTCGATCTCGGCCAGGTTATCGGCGATAATAACGTAATTGTTATTATCATCAACTACTTCGTAGGCCAATAATTATACAGACAACAAAAAGAGACTGCCTTAGCGGCAGTCTCTTTTGTATTACTTATTTACCTAGGCGGGCGCGCCGGCCACAAACGGCGCCAGGCGCTCCGTATGCACAATAAGCTTGCTTCGGTTATATATAATAAGGCGCTTACGGCGAAGCTTCTGTAATTCGATAGATGCCGTCTCGCGCGTTGCTCCAACCATATCGGCAATATCCTGATGGGTCAGTTTCAGCCCAAGCGAAAAAAGGTCCACGCTGTCTTCAGCACTAAATCGCTTAGCAAGGTTATACAGCGTGTGCATGATCTTGTCGCGTACGACCGTTTGTTCGATTGAGCATACCCTGCCTAAAAGATCGTCGTAGTGGCTGCTCATGGAGTAGGCGATCTCACTCATGAGGCTGTGGTCGTTCTTGGCGAAATCTAAAAACTCGGCCTTATCAATCTCATAAACGGCCACGTCGGTGTACGCCGTATAAAAGAACCTGACAGCACCTTGCGGCGAAAAGAGCAGTTCCGTAGGTACCATGTCATAACGGCCAGCAATCCACAGCATGGATTCGCTGCCGCTGTCGTCCAGAGCAGTCACCTTTACAAAGCCGTCCTGAACAGCAAAGAGTTTCTTCGGACAATCTCCTTCTTGTAAGAGTAGTTCGCCTTTTGCGAATGTTTTGAATGGTGATTTTTTGATGAAGTCAGCGATACTCATGCTTAGTTAAGTATCACTCCTGCTGCTTGTCAGCGTAAAGAGCTTGCCAAGCCCCATAGCGGCAAGCGCGTAAACAATAATTGCTACAAGACTGCTTACTTCGAAAACAGACTGGCCGTACGCCGGCTGATAACTGAAGATGCCAAAAAACGGCCATGCGAACATGCTGCTTACAGCGTAGATAAGGTCGACAAACGGTGCACCTTGATTAGCTGCCAAGAGGAGCAGTACCATCCTGAGAGCGAGCAGGGCAATGATAAACCCTGCGACATAATAGACAATTCTTTTAGCAATAATAGCCCCGCTTGGGCGTGATGACGATTCGACTTCGGTACGGCTAATGTTGGTTGCACCTTGAGTCTCGTCGGTCCTTCGTACCTCTGTAGTTTCCTGGTTCCGATCTTCGTTCATAACGAATTTCTCCTCCACTAGTTGTACTACAAGCGTAGCATAATTTTTGAAGGCCCAGGAACAAATTCAGGCTAGAAAAGTTCAATATCAGATGGCAAATTGTTGTGACGTGTTGTAATAAAGTCACGCAGCTCTTCGGTACTTCGTTCACGATTCCAGGTATCAAGTCCTAAGATATCACTAACGGTAACCGGTTCTACGTCGGCGACTGTTTTGTCCATTTTTCGCGTCCTTTTTGTTTTTATTGTTTGATATATTTATTTAAGCATAAACATCTAAAAAAAGCAATACCTTTTTGAGGGATTTTTTGACCGGAGTAGCACGCTTATGCTATAAATAGGACAGAGGTAGACTAAAAATAAACAATGGATATAATAAGCTCTCTTGCCATCATCGCCTTCGCAGCCCTGATTCACGCCAGTTTTCAGCTGAGCGTTAGTGTCTTAACGCTGCTCAGCGGACATGCCATCGGCAGCAAAGCAGCCCATGCAAAACTCCTTCGTCTCTCCTGCGGATTTTTAACTGGTGTCGGGGTTATGACATTATTACTACTGACATTTACCGCATTTATGCTGCAAAAGAGCTTCGGTAACCAAGTACCGATCCTGGCCTGGGCCGTTGCCTGCGGGCTTCTCGTCGGTCTTGGTATCGCCGTCTGGGGATTTTACTACCGAAAAGAGAAGGGGACTAGTCTATGGCTTCCCCGCGGTATCGCCCGCTACCTGACCGAACGCACCAAAGCGACCAAGCACAGCTCCGAGGCATTTGGGTTAGGCCTTAGCAGCGTTATCGCCGAGGGTATTTTTATCCTCGCCCCTATCGTTATTGCCTCACTCGTCCTCATCCGCCTCGATACTTTCTGGCAGCTGATCGGTATTGCCCTTTATACGCTCGTTTCTCTCCTTTCCCTGCTTATTGTTGGCGGAATGATCGGATCAGGACACAAGCTGAGCCATATTCAAAAATGGCGCGAAGACAACAAGCGCTTTTTGCAGTTTGCAGCCGGTAGCGGCTTGCTTATCCTTGGTTGCTACGTGTATGTTGACCAAGTCATTACCGTCACGGCTCACGCCGCAGGAGGAATGTAATGGGGCTTGCCGTTGATATCGTCAAGCGCGACGGCAGACGCCCGACCGAACGGTTTGAGCGCGGTAAACTACACGCCAGTATCGTTGCGGCCTGTCTGAGCGTCAGGAGCCCTGAGGGCGAAGCGGAGACTATCGCAAAGGGTGTCTGCGACGAAGTGATCGTGTGGCTGGAGGTTCGACCAGAAGTCACCAGTGCTGATCTGCGCCGTAAAGCAACCGATACCCTGCAGAAGTTTCACCCCGAAGCAGCATACCTATACAAACATCACCGATTGGTTATATAAAAGGAGATTAACGTGGCAAAAAAAGCAACATTTGATTATGATCTGATCGTCATCGGCAGCGGAGCCGGTGGAAGTGCTGCTGCTACGATCGCCGCACGAGCAGGCAAGAAGGTTGCCATCATCGAGGCAGATACTTTTGGTGGCGACTCCCCTAACTGGAGCGACGTTCCGACCAAGGCACTTCTTCATGCTGCGCAGCTTTACGACGAAGCCCGCCACGGGGCACGTTTTGGCCTGCGCTCAGGGGCACTCGGCTACAACTACCCTTCTATCCGCGCCTGGAAAGAACTCGCCGTCAAACGCACGGGTGCCGGCGGCAACCGCCGCTACTATGAGAACGAAGGCATTTCTACTTTTAACGGCGTCGCCCACTTCCTCTCCCCTAACGAAATCACCGTTAATCGCCGTCACCTGTCGGCCAGTCACTTTTTAGTCGCTACTGGCTCGCAGTGGGTCGCACCGAATATCCAAGGACTAAACGAGGTTAGCTACCTTACTCCCCGCACCATCCTCGAGGCCATGCGCCCACCAAAGAGCCTGTTTATTATCGGCGGCGGCACTATAGGCGTTGAAATCGCCCAGCTAATGGCTATCTTTGGCACCAAGGTATATATTGCCGAAATCGCCAGCCGCCTCCTCCCCCGTGAAGACGAAGAGGTTGGTGTACTTATGGAGCGTCTGCTCAAAGAACAAAAAGGAGCTACCATTCTCACCCAAACCCGGACCCTGGCCGTCATTAAAGACGGTATGGGCAAGCGCGTCACCTACACTCGCGGTGGCGTCGAGAAGTCTGTCCGTGTTGATGACGTACTGATCGCAACCGGTCGCGTACCAAGCGTTGATCTTGGTCTCGAGAACGCCAGTGTCGCTTACACGCCAAAAGGCATTGAGGTAAACGAACACCTCCAAACAAGTGCCCGTCATATCTTTGCCGCCGGAGACGTCCTAGGGCACGATAGCCATACGCACACAGCCATCCTAGAAAGTCGTGTCGCCGCAAACAACATGCTTCACAAAAACAAGGTGACGCCGGATTACACCGCGACTCCTCGCCTCACCTTCACCCACCCCGGTATCGCCTCTGTCGGGCTATCCGAAGATGACTGCCTAAAACGCGACCTTGCAATCAACAAAGCCGTGGCACCTCTTAATATCATTGCCCGCAGCAATACATCTGACTTCCGCGACGGGTTCGTTAAGATCATCACCGACAAAAAGGGCGTCATCCTGGGTGCGACGGTCGTTGCGCCGCATGCTGCCGAGATCATCCACGAGCTTGCCCTTGCCGTTAAGATGCAGTTAAACGCCCGTGATCTTGCCATGACCCCGCACGCCTTCCTTAGCTGGAGCGAAGCCGTCCGCGTGGCAGCCGCAAAGCTAAGTAACCAATAACAAAAACCGGGCATTACGCCCGGTTTTCATCCATATTACTCGAAGTTATTCAGCTTTGAATGCTTCGAACTCAACGTAACGTGTGCCGTTATCTTTTGTCTGCACCAAGGTGATATAGAAGTCCTTCGATTCACCCTTCTTTACCTCCGCCTTGTCGCTATAAATAACACCGGTGACATGGCCTGGATCCACTACCAGATGCCCCTCAGTCTGCATCATATCACTGCTGCGCTGAGTCGCCTTGATCTCTATTTTATGGTCGCGACTACTACTATTTTTGTATGTGATCGTATAGTTAACTTTGTCCGCACCTGCCAGCTTAAACGGGTTACTGTACCCAACGCCACCGAGCAGGCCATCCGTACCAGTAATCTCTACCTTTTTTTCTACCGTTTTCAATGGCTCAGACTTCATGGGTGCAAGCCCGAATCCAGCGAGCGCTCCCATGACAAACAAAAGTGTCGCACCGCTTACAATCGCAAGAACCCCATGTTTGTGATTCCACTTTTTCATTTTCGTTTTCTTTGCCATGACAGCCCCCTATTTATGATGTCTTCAGTGTAGCACAAGAAAAAAAGCTAAAGAAAAAACGGCTACTTTTCAGTAGTCGTCTTTTCATGGTTGCGGGGGCAGGATTTGAACCTGCGACCTGTTGGTTATGAGCCAACCGAGCTAACCGGGCTGCTCCACCCCGCGATACATGCTCTAATATAACAGATGAGAACTACTTCTGCAAGTCTTTATGGTTACCGCCAAAAAGGAAATTCGTCCACTGCTGGAGGTTACTTGGCGGCTCGGCTGCTTCCGCGGCCGTCTTCTCAAATCCTTTAGCCGCATTTTTTGCCTGCTCACTGTTAGGCGGCAGCATTAAAAGTTTTTCGCCGGGGTCAGCCAGATTAAGCTTGTCGCGAACGGCCAACTCTTGGTATTCACTGCTGCGATAATAGTTTTGCTCATACTCCAGCGTTGCCACCTGAAGCTCAGCCAGGCGCTGCTGCTGGTATTTGGTATCGACTTCCTTTTGCAGGTCGTAGTTGCGCTGCATCATCTCGATAGAGCCCCACGCCCAAGATGCGCCAATAACAAGCGCCACCGTAATGACAATGTTGTTCATCGTCAAAAACCGATGCTTGAAGTGGTAATAGTGTTTTCGGATGTTTATGTTTTTCACTTTGGCGCCTTTTAAGACCATTATAGCCTAACAGATGACAATACGCTATAATGTGCAGGAGTTGGGGGCGTAGCTCATCGGTTAGAGCAGGCGGCTCATAACCACTTGGTAGTTGGTTCGATTCCAACCGCCCCCACCATGAAATCTGGCGGACTCGCATGAGTCGGCCATTTTTCTTGCCCTTATTCCAGCCATCAAAAAAGCCCCTTCCAATGAGATGCTCATCTTCCGGGGCAATTTTGGCACCTGTTTGTTTGATACTACTGTATCACCAAACGTGCTTATGATTCAAGCTTATTTTTTCTTGCTGATAGTAAGGAAACCGTTGCGTGGGTTTTCCTTTACAACGCGGTCTTCTGGAAGATCGGTTGGCTCACCCTTGGCGTTGTTTTCTACCTTAGCGAAGAAGTAGATAGTCTGTGGCTTACCACCGCGCAGAGTGACTTCAGTCTTGTGCAGGTAGTAAGTGACACCTTTCGAGTTAGTGTGTTTGTAAGCCATAAGTTCTTATACCTCCTATTAGCGTCTTACTCTAGTAGCGTACCCTGTCGGAATACGGGTGTCAACACTTATATACCCCTGTAATGCCGTTTGAGCATCAATCGAAGGACACCGATACCGATCAATCGGGCTATGATCATGAGAATAATGACAATACACGCCGCTACTGTCCAGCCAGCGAAATCAGGTGACCAGAGGGGTGAGGCAAAGCTTCTCTGATAGAGTTCGGTACTCGGCAACGAAACGTTCGAGGCTGGGTCGGGAGATGGCGGGTACTTTGCAAGCTCATCTGTAAAACACTGTACGTATGCGGGTGACCAAGCACTAAACTGCGGACCACAGACCGCCTCGGCTTTAGCATTGATATTGCCGTTAGGGTTGCCGTCGTTCTTTGCGGCGTCAACCGCAGCCTGCGCATCACGCTTATACTGGTGCTCCAGATAAAAGGCATCCGTATTGGCGTTCATGTGCTCAGAGGTGTAGCGTTGTAAATCGAACAATCGCTGCGTCATAGCCGTCTTATCACCGGATTTATCGGCCGCAAGTACGGCGTCGCGGCGCTGCACCATACCGATATTATTCAGACGAAGAAACGTGGCAGCAATGAATCCTACCAAAATAAGCAAAATGAGCAGTTGCCACGTCTTAACACGTTGCAGCTGCCTAATGCTTTTTTTAACCTGTCGTTTGTCTGCCACTTAAAAATGCCCACCTCGAATGCTACTCCCTTTATTGTAGCACGCAGACTACTTTTGGTAGAGACGGAACTTTGGCGTCATAATGAGCAGCACAACAGGGGCGGCAATAAAGAACATCGCCCGCATACCATCAATATCCCCCATGGAAGTTACAAGCAGCCAGAAGACCAAGCCGCCAAGCGCCGCCCCAAGGTTAGCCACGACTTCAATCCAGCCCAGGTATGTAATGCGGTGGCCCGATAGATCGGCCGTATCGAACATGCCGCGTGTAAACGCCATGGCATAGCCCGTTGTTGCTATCTCGTTAGCGACGTTCACACTACCCACCACAACCGGTGAAGTTACGAATGGGCGTGTCAGATGCACCATGCTGTTGGCTACGACAGCCGCTTTAAGCAAATCCCCTCCCCTGCGGCGATCAATCAGCCGACCGTACATGTGCGACGCTGCGATAGCGGCAAGTAGTACTACGGAGAGAAGGAGGCCCAACTCGGCATATACGGAATTGCTCGTCGCCCCCAAGATGCCGATCGCCACCAGCATTGACCACACCGTTCCGGAGGCGACAGCATCGAACCCAATAGCAGATTCAGCGATAAGACTGCGCCAGGCCATCCGCCACGGAAAGCCACGGAACACCAACTTTTGGCGCGTCTTGGTCGGCTCGCCGGTCTTAAACAAAGGCACGGATGAGAAGGCAAACAATGCCGCGGCAGCCACCATCGTCGCCTCGGGACTAACAAGAAACGCCAAAAGTCCGCCGACAAAAGGACTGAGTCCTTTGGCAACTTTTTCGACGATGTTCATATAGGCGATCTCTTTGCCGGCATGTTCAACGCTCTTTACCTTTGAAAAATCGATCAGATAGCAGAGATCATAGAGTACTGCCGACCATGCCTGTAAAAATGCCGTCACCACAAGCGCAGGAATGCCCCAGTCTGGGACGAAGGCATACAGGATCATCGAGGGAATATATAGCAGATTGGATAAAAGAATACCGTGCTTAGGACCGAACATGGCCGCATATTTGGCCGCCGGCATCGCGATAATTACCTTTAGCAGGAAGAACAGCGCCCAGTAGCCTGCTAAAAACTGAATACTATAGCCGTTCTGATACAAAAAGACCGAGACGAATGCGGCCGACATATTGATGGCCATCATACGCATCATCCGCGAGGCGTACAGTTCGGAAATTTCAGAAAACGTAGCATAACGCCAAAAGTGGCGCCGGAGCAATAGACGATGGATAAGCTGGTGAATCATGTTGGGATATTTGTGTTTATGCTTTTCTTCATTACACCACGAATCACCCCTTACTGGCAAGTGATATACTACTAGTATGAATATCTATTTCTCTGGTATTGGCGGCGTAGGGATAGGCCCCCTCGCCGAAATCGCCCACGATGCGGGCTATCGTGTACAGGGATCGGATCAGTCCGAAAGCCTGCAGTTCAACCGTTTGCAGGAGCGCGGCTTGGCACTCAATATCGGCCAGGACGGGAGTTTTTTGCAGGCGTGCCACAACGAACAGCCGATTGATTGGTTCGTATACACCGCAGCTATTCCTGCCGACCACCCAGAGTTGCTCCTTGCAAAAAAACTAGGCATTAAAGCAACCAAGCGCGACGAGCTCATTGCGCATATCGTCAAAGAAAAAGACTTGCAGCTGATCGCCGTCGCAGGAACACACGGCAAAACCACAGCAACGGGCATGATGGTATGGGCCTTGCAGCAATTAGGAGTTCACGTCAGCTACTCCGTCGGATCAACGCTTACATTTGGCCCAAGCGGAAAATTCGACCCTGCGAGCAAGTATTTCGTGTACGAGTGTGATGAGTTTGATCGTAATTTCCTGCATTTTTCGCCGCACCTCTCAATTATCACGTCGATCGACTACGATCATCCGGACACCTATCCGACAGAAGGTGACTACAAACAGGCATTCCGCGACTTCCTGGCTCAGTCGGAGATGGCCATACTTTGGAAAAACGGCGCGGATTACATCGAAAAGCCAGCTTCAAATGCCTGGGTATTACAGCAAAACGAAGTTATGGATATTGCAGTGGCTGGTGAGCATAACCGGCGCAACGGCACACTCGTAGCTAAAGCGCTAGAATATCTGCAGCTGACAGACAATCAAAAAGCAATTGAAATTCTCGGCCGCTTCCCTGGCACGAATCGCCGCTTTGAGCGACTGTCCGATAATCTCTACAGTGACTACGGGCACCATCCAGTAGAGATTGCCGCGACTTTGCAGATGGCGCGCGAGCTGTCTGATCATGTTGTGCTCGTCTACCAACCACACCAGAATGTTCGCCAGCATGAAGTGCGAAACGACTACACCGATTGTTTCGAACTGGCCGAGACGATCTATTGGTTGCCAACGTATTTATCGCGGGAAGACCCGAAACTTCCGATACTTACACCGGATGAGCTAGCCGCGGGTGTCACCAATAGAGACTCGATTCGTTTTGGCGAACTTAACGATGATTTATGGACCGCAATTACCGCAGCCAGGAACGAAGGGAAGCTCGTTCTTGGCATGGGTGCCGGTACTATCGACGGCTGGCTTCGCGGCAAGCTAAAAAGTTAGCGATTATCGCCGCTGCCGCCAATAAGACCACGCTTTTGGCGATCGGCAAGTTTTGCGATGTTCTTTTCGCCGACTTCTGAAAGCGGAATATCAAAGTGGTCAGCAAGCACCGCGACGTACCATAAAACGTCACCGAGCTCTTTTTTCAGATCTTCTATATCAAGTTGCGAAAAATCACTGCTTTTATCGCGGACGATCTTTTTAGCTTTTTCTGCGATCTCCCCTGCTTCGCCGGTGAGGCCGAGGATGAGATGGAAAACTTCATTTTGCTTGTCTTTTGGTGCGGCTGTGCGGAGCGCTGCGGTCTGGTAATCGTCTAAATTCATACCCTTACTATACGCGGGGCGGTACGGCTTTTACAAAGTGAGTTTGCAAATCTTCGCCGATAAACCGCCGTTCGTAGGTAGTCAGTTGTTTATACGAATCGTCCAGACTGCTCTCGTGAAGATCAAAGCTGAGTTCCTTGATTATCCAGCCTTCAACAATAAGCTGCTCGAGACTCCAATCAAAAAGTGCGTGCGCATCTGTTTTAAAATATAGTGCACCGTCCGGCCGAAGAAGCTGGCTATAGAGTGTCAAAAAACGTGGATGCGTCAGGCGGTGCTTACTACTGCGCTCCTTAGGAAAGGGATCGGGGAATGTCACCCAGATTCCTTCGAGGCTATCTGGGGTCAGAGTCTCCGCCAGCTGATCGGCACGAGCGCGCAAAAACCGAACATTAGACAGGTCTTCGTTTTCCGCGAGCATAGCACCCTTTTGCAAACGATCCGCCTTTACATCAACAGCCAAAAACTGTCGATCCGGATGTGTTTTTGCTTGGGCCACGCTAAAAAGCGCCGTCCCTGCACCAATTTCTAAAAAGTCGGGTTTTGGATCGTCGTTTTTCCAGTCCTCAAACTCAAAACAAAGCGATGAGTTAGCAAACAACGCGAATTTATACTTTTTTCGCTTTCTCGTAATGATGTAATCTTCCGGGTTCAGCAGGCTCACCGGAGCTGCTCCATGCCATCAGGAAGAAGCCTAAAAAGATTAGATGGCGTGTTATCCGTCACCGTGCCGCCATCGACATAAAAATCAACCTGGTCATCGAAATAAGCCTTTGCCATTTCTATGTTGTATGCCGGCTCCTCACCTTCGGGGTTGGCGCTTGGTGCGACGAGTGGACCTGTTTTCTCGATCAGTTTCACAAGCGCAGGATTGTCCGGCAGCCTATACGACACCGAGTTCGTACCCCGCATCAGCCACTCGGGTGCAGTAGTCGATGGCAAAATAATCGTATTTTTACCAGGCCAAAGCTCCTTCAAGCGGCCGACTACTGCATCGTCGTACTGATTGAACAGCTGATCGATAGAACCGATCAAAGAAATCGGCGGTTTGGTCGGCGTGCGACGCTTCACCGAAAAAACACGGTCGACAGCCGCTTCGTTATCTGCCCGGGCAACAATGCCATAGATCGTATCAGTACGAAGTACGCCAATACCGCCCTCATTCAGGATGCGGGCGATCTCGTCGGTAAACTCACTAGAGTAAACAGTCATTTCAACATGATATACTACCACATATGGATAT
>DASUVJ010000039.1:0-4819 GCA_036378995.1 Saccharimonadales bacterium (SeqCode) | reverse complement strand
CCGAGGTTGATTGTTGCGCCTGGGCATATCTATGCAAAAAAACTTTCTACTGGTATAGTATATAAGTACATGAGTACATCACCAAATGATCGTGATGAGCACCCAGTGCCGCCGAAGTCTTCCTCGACGGTTATTTTAATGGCACTGACAATTGCAGACACGACCTGGCGTATGTTCGTGCCGACTGTCGGCTTTACTATCGGAGGCCTTCTCCTCGATAAAGCCTGGCATACGACACCGTGGATGATGATCGCGGGAATCGTTGTAGGAACGCTCGTCGCTTTTTGGCTGGTACGTATGCAAATGAAAAAGGTAGATAAACTATGAACCAATTAATCCAGTTCGCAAGCGCAGAATCACCCCATGTCTCTCTCGCCGCCGAAGAAATTTTTAACGTTGGGGGTGTGCCGATTACCAACGCGGCCATTTTAGGTACGCTAGGTTACGTTTTGCTTATTGCCTTGCTCCTGCGCACGGCGTACGTCGTTAAAAAAGGCAAAAAGCGCAGCATGATGGTGAAGCTGCTCGTTTGGGGCTACGAAGGTCTGTACGGCCAGGTCCTTGCTGTTGTCGGTGATAAAAAGATTGCCCGTACGCTTGCGCCGCTACCAATTACTCTCTTCTTGTTTATTATTACGCAGTATTACCTCGGTATTTTGCCTTTTGTCGGGCCGATCACTATTAACGGTACACCACTCTTCCGTGGCTTTGCAGCGGACCTTAATACGACATTTGGCCTTGCGATTATTACCCTCGTAACGGCACAAATTTACGCCATTAAGGTGCACGGCTTCTTTGGTAACGCCGGCCGCTACCTGCGCAACCCAATTAAAGATCCGGCTGGTGCTTTCGAGGGACTTCTTGAAATCATTGCTGAGTTCTCTCGTACGGTTGCGTTAAGTCTTCGTTTGTTCGGTAACGTGTTTGCCGGTGAAGTCCTGCTTGTGATGGTCGCCTTCTTGACTCATTACTTCGCCGTTGCTGCCCTGCCGCCGTTTTATATCTTCGAGCTATTTATCGGTGGTATCCAGGCTTATATTTTCTTCATGCTGACGACCGTATTTATTTCACTCGGTCTTATGTCTCATGGTCCGCCGCACGACGAACCCCATTCCCCCGCTCATTCCCCTGCTGATCGAACCAAGACCCCGGTCGCTGCCAGAGAATGATACAATTAAGGTAATTAAATAATTAAGGAGAAATAATAACTATGGAACAACTCGCATTTGGTCTGACCTACGCTTTGCCTGCTGCTTTTGCCGCACTTGGTGCTGGTTTGGTTGGTAGCGCTGCTGTTAACGCCCTTGGACGTAACCCTGAAAAGGTCAACGAAATCCGTACTATGATGATCTTGGGTATCTCATTCATCGACGCCCTCGCCATCATCGGTATCATCGTGGCTATTATTGCTAAGTTTATCTAGGAAGTATTGCCAATATGAATGCAATACTAACTAACATGGCCGCAGCCGAAGCTGAAGCCGCCAAGGGCGGTTTCTTCGAGGCGCTGGGAATTGACTGGACGCTTCTTGCGATTCAGACGCTTGCCTTCTTGGTATTGCTTTGGTTCCTCGCGAAGTTCGTGTATCCGCCGCTAACGAAGATGTTAGAAAAGCGTGATGCTGATCTTGAGGCTGGTATCAAAGCTGCCGCCGAAGCTGAGAAAAAAGCAGAGGGTGCCAAGGCTGAAATCGATGCCATGATGAAGAAGGCCCGCAAAGAAGCTGGAGAAATCGTCACGACCGCCAAAGAGGAAGCAACTGCCGCACTTGAAGCCGCTGACGCCAAGTCAAAAGCACGTGCTGAACGCATCGTTGCTGATGCTCATGTGCAGATCGAAAAAGACATCGTTGCTGCTAAAAAGGTACTTCATAACGAAACGCTTGAACTCGTTGCACTTGCGACTGAAAAAGTTGTTGGTAAAACTGCGACAAGCAAGGTCGATGAAGCGATTATTGCCGATGCCGTAAAGGGAGCGAAGTAGCTCTATGGCGCAGCGTTTGTCACGACGTAAAATAGCCGACCACGCCGCAGGCAAGCTCGTCTCGGGAGTTTCTTCAAAGAAAGTCCTGCAAGAGGTAGCTGCCTACTTGGTAGAAACCGGCCGTACCCGCGAGATGGAGCTTATTGTGCGCGACATCGAAGCTGCTCTTGCTGAAAAAGGCATCGTCGTGGCCGACGTAACGAGCGCTCGTCCGCTCTCTAGCTCTCTCAAGGCGGAAGTAGCGAAACTTGCCGGAGCAAAGAACGTACAGCTACGCGAGACAATCGATGAATCGGTTCTCGGCGGCATGCGCGTTACGGTTCCGGGCAAGCGATTTGACGGCACGGTTCGCCGCAAATTAACAGTACTAAAAAGCAAAGCAATTTAAGGAAAAAGAGGAAGAAATGGCTGACATTGCAGTAACAGAACTTTCGAAGGAACTTCGCGCAGCGATCGCGGGCCTCGAAGCGTCTGAAGGCCTCGAAGAAGTGGGTGTTGTCACCCGTGTCGGCGACGGTGTCGCTTGGGTACACGGACTCCGCAGCGCCGGCTATTCAGAGGTCCTCGAAATTGAAACAAGTAACGGCATCACCGAAGCCTTCGCGTTGAACTTGATGGAAGACGAGATCGGTGCGGTACTACTCGGCAGCGACAGCGACGTTGCTGCTGGTAACACCGTACGCCTAAAGGGTACTGTACTCGAGGTGCCAGTAGGACCTGAGCTCCTTGGGCGTGTCGTTGACCCGCTCGGACGTCCGCTTGATGGCGGCCCTGCTATTAAAGCAAAGCAGACTGGCCGCGTTGAACGTGAGGCTATTGGTGTCATGGGACGTAAGTCTGTTCACGAGCCACTTATGACAGGTATCGTTGCAATTGACGCCATGTTCCCTATCGGTCGTGGTCAGCGTGAGCTTATTATCGGTGACCGCCAAACTGGTAAGACCGCTATTGCTATCGACACTATGATCAACCAGGCAAAGCAAAAGACTGGCGTGGTTAACGTATATGTTGCCATTGGTCAGAAGCTCTCAAAGATTGCTCGTCTCGTTGACCGCCTTAAGCAAGAAGGTGTGATGGAGCAAACGATCATCGTTGCGACTGGTCCTAGCGATCCTGCATCAATGCTCTATCTTGCACCATACGCCGGTACGGCCATGGGTGAATACTTCCGTGACAACAAAGAGCACGCGCTGATGATCTATGACGACCTGACAAAGCACGCTGTTGCTTACCGTCAGATGTCGCTGCTGCTGCGCCGCCCGCCAGGACGTGAAGCTTACCCAGGTGATGTCTTCTATCTTCACTCACGCCTTCTCGAGCGATCGGCGAAGCTTTCAGATGACCTCGGTGCCGGCTCGCTTACTGCTCTGCCTATTATCGAAACGCAGGCTGGCGACATTTCTGCCTACATTCCGACCAACGTCATCTCTATTACCGACGGTCAGATCTTCATGGAAACCGATCTGTTCTATCAGGGTATTCGTCCGGCTATCTCCGCTGGTCTCTCGGTTTCTCGTGTCGGCGGTGCAGCTCAGACGAAAGCTGTTAAGGGTGTTAGCGGTCACCTTAAGCTCGGCCTTTCACAGTTCCGTGAACTTGCCAGCTTTGCACAGTTTGGTAGTGACCTTGATACTGAAACTAAAGCTCAGATCGACCGTGGTCAGCGCCTTACTGAACTTCTAAAACAGCCTCAGTACCAGCCTATGGGTATTTGGGAGCAAGTTGCCAGCCTTTACGCGGTAAACGAAGGTGTCTTTGACGCCGTTCCCGTTGCAAAGATTAAGTCCGCCCAGGAAGCTCTCCTTGCTAAGCTATGGACCGAACACAAAGACGACATGCGTAAGCTTAACACTGGTGACAAGCCGGATGACAAGCTCATGGCTCTTGTTAAAAAGACGGCAATCAGTGTTGCGAAAGGCTTTGAGGGCTAATCATGGCATCAACGCAGCAACTTAAATCGCGTATCCGCTCGGTAAAAAATACCAAGCAGATTACCAAGGCGATGCAGCTTGTTGCGGCGAGTAAAATGCGCCGCGCTCAGGAGGCTGACAAGGCATCCGAGCCTTACACGCAGGCTGCGCGGGAGCTGCTGACCTTTTTTGCGAGCCAGGGTGTCACCGATGATCACCCGCTGTTTCAGGAGCGCGAGGTAAAGTCACGCCTTCTGATCGTTATTGCGGCAGATAAGGGTTTAGTCGGCGCCTACAACGCCAACATTCTAAAGGCATATGTCCGCGAACTCGAAGTTGATCGTAAAAAGAACATCGACAGCCAAACTATTACCGTCGGCCGCAAGACTTCACAGTTCGCAGCGCGCATAAAAGGTGCTGATGTCGTCGGTGCGTACGATCACCTTCCTGATCACCCGGGCGGCAGCGAACTGCATGCTATCCTTGATACCGCAAGAACAATGTTTCTTGACGGTGAGGTTGATGCGGTTGACGTCATCTACACCGAGTTCGTCAGTAGCATTACCCAGCGCGTGCAGGTAAAACGCGTGCTTCCTGCTGGATTTACCGAGACTGAGGTAACCGATGAGATCCGTGAAGCCAAATATGAGCCGAGCGTACAGGATGTCCTCGATGGTGTTGCTTACCGTCTTGTTGGCGCACAGATTTTCCAGGCGCTGCTTGATGCTAAGGCTAGCGAATACAGCATGCAGATGATCGCCATGAAGAACGCGACCGACAACGCCTCTGACTTGGCGGACGACCTGACGATCGAAATGAACAAGCTGCGCCAAGGCGCAATCACCCAGGAACTGGCCGAAATATCTGGTGGTGTCGAAGCCCTGAAAGAGAATTAAAGGAGAATATGATGAGTAAAGACAAAGCCG
>DASUVJ010000038.1:0-7932 GCA_036378995.1 Saccharimonadales bacterium (SeqCode) | reverse complement strand
GAGGTCAAGCGTCCATCGCTCGATGACATTTTCGTCGAGGTCTACGGACAGAAATCAGGGGAGCAGTAAATTATGCATAACTTAGGCACCGTTATCCGCTTTGAGATTTCGCGGACACTAAAAAAGAAGAGTTTCTGGATCTCCGCGCTCTCGCTACCAGTAATCGCGGCGTTCATTGGCCTGATCATCTTTTTCTCAAATAAAACGACAGATGAGCAGGCAGAGCAGTTATCGAAAGAAGAATTCTCTATTGGCGTTACTGACGAATCTGGTCTGATCTCGCCACAACTCCTAGCCGCAGTAAAGGCTAAAACAATCGAAGATCCCGCACAGGGCCAAGCGGATGTAAAAGCCGATAAGCTCGACGCGTTCTTTTACTATCCAAAGGATGTCAGTAAAGATCAGGTAAAGGTATACGGCCAGAATGTCGGCCTGTTTGAAAACAGCCGCTACCAAGCCGTCGCCGAGCAGCTACTGCAGCAATCGACCGCGGCAGCGACTGACCCGAGCGTTCAAAAAATCCTAAAGGGTGACGTCAACTTTGCCACTACGACCTACACGACTGACGGCAGCGAAGACAAAGGCTTCATGAACCTCATCGCTCCCGGTCTGTTCCTGATACTGTTCTACTTTATGATTGCGACATTTGGTAACCAGATGCTCACGAGCGTCACAGAAGAGAAGGAAAACCGCGTCATCGAGATGATCCTCGCAACAATCAAGCCAACGACACTGCTTGTCGGCAAGCTATTCTCGCTGATCATTTTGGCGCTTATTCAGATGGTCGTTATTTTGGTACCGATCATCGTCGGCTACTTCGCGCTGCGCCATCAACTGACCCTCCCGAGTATCGACTTGTCACAGATACCACTCGATCCGCTGCGTATCACGCTCGGTGCTATCGTCTTCTTAGTCAGCTTCCTCCTGTTTGCTGGAATCCTTATGACAATTGGCGCCGCTATGCCAACCGCAAAAGAAGCCGGCGGATTCTTCGGTGGAGCTTTAGCACTCCTGTTCGGACCGCTCTACGCCGCGCCGCTGTTTATCACTGCGCCGGAGTCGATCATCGTGCAAGTGTTAAGTTACTTCCCGCTAACCGCGCCGATCCCGCTGCTTCTACGTAACGCGGTAGGCAATCTTACTGTCACCGAGGCAGCTATCGCGACGACCCTGCTGGTTATAACGACCGCCATTGTCATTGCTATCGGTGTCCGCATCTTCCGCTTTGGCGCGCTGGAATACAGCCGCAAACTCAGCGTGAAAGAAATCGTCGGGCGATAATCTCCCTTAAAACAAAAAACTACCTGCATACGCGCAGGTAGTTTTTATATGAACCACATTTTTACGAGTACATCGCGATGATCGCAAGAAGTACCAGCGTTACAGCAGAAAGCGACGCAACGGCAAAGGTCATCTTGTTAGGCTCAAAATCAACCTTTTTCGCAGACTTCTTTGCCACCGTTTTCTTTACTGTCTTTTTTGCTGCTTTTTTCACCATATCATCAGTGTATTCCATTTTTAAAAGATCGACAAGCCGCTTATCCTTAAGCTACACTAGAGAATATGGAAAAACTTCTCGAAGAGTTGCAAACTGTTTTTAAGGGTGATGTATCGACAGATATATTCAAACGAAAACGGTTCAGTCATGACGCGAGTATCTTCGAACTCATGCCGGAGGCTATCCTGGCGCCAAAATCTACTGCCGACATCAAGCGATTAGTCAAATTCGTAAACACCAAAAAGGCCGCACATCCGAGCCTGTCCATCACGCCGCGAAGCGCAGGAACGGATATGTCCGGCGGGGCGCTAAGCAATTCGCTGCTGCTCGACATGACGAAACACTTCAACACAATAAAGTCCGTCGATCCAACTGAAGTTACCGTGCAGCCGGGCGTTTATATCCGTGATCTTGATCCGCTCGTTCATAAACAGGGAATGATGCTCCCAAGCGTTCCAGCTAGCCGTGAGCTATGCACGATCGGCGGCATGGTTGGCAATAACGCCGGAGGCGAACAGTCGCTTCGCTACGGCAACACCGAAAACCACGTTCGCAATCTAAAGGTTGTATTTGCCGATGGTAACGAATACACCGTTAAGCCACTGACTAAACGCGAACTGAACCGTAAAGTGAATCAGGGTGATTTTGAAGGCGACCTTTATAAAAAAGTCTTTACGCTCATCGAAAACCATTACGATATTATTAAAAACGCCCGGCCGCGCGTCAGCAAAAACTCAATGGGCTACAACCTATGGAGCGTATGGGACCGCGAAACAGAAATCTTTGACATGACCCGGCTTATTACTGGCAGCCAAGGAACACTGGGTATTGTCACGGATATTACTCTTGGCCTGGTGCCAAAGGCGGCGCATAAAGGCCTGCTCGTCATATACCTCTCAAATACGAAACATCTCGGACAACTCATTCCAACGGTCATGAAACACGAGCCTGCAACCTTTGAAGGATTTGACGATGTTACCTTTGAGCTAGGGATTCGCTACTTCAAAATATTCAAAAATCACATGGGTACAAAAGAATGGCTAAAGCAACAGACAAGCCTGCTTGGTACCGTGGCAAAATTCAAAGGACACCTGCCAAACATGGTACTCATGGCTGAGTTCGAGGGCAACACCCAGGCAGAGGTACAGCGAAAAATTGAAGCTCTTCAAAAAAGCCTAACGTGGTTTAATGTCAAAACCGAAATTGCAGGTGACCAAAAGAGCAGTAGTAAGTTTTGGGAAATTCGCCGCGCCAGCTTGTCGTTGCTCCGTCAGCGTGTTCACGATAAATACGCCGCACCCTTTATTGACGACCTGACCGTACAGCCAAAATACCTGCACGAATTTTTACCAGAACTCCGAAAAATCATCCGCAAAAACGGCCTGCCTGCGACAACTGCCGGGCACTTTGGCGACGGTAACTTCCATATTATCCCCCTCATGAAAATCGAGGATCCAAAAGAACAGGCAAAACTCGAGCCGACCATGCGCGAGATCGTCCCGCTCGTCTTAAAATACAGCGGCACGCTTGCAGGTGAGCATAACGACGGCATGGTTCGCGGGCCGTGGCTGCCGACCGTCTTCGGTGAAGAAATCTTTCAGATATTCAAGCAGACCAAGCAAATTTTTGACCCGAATAATATCTTCAATCCGCACAAAAAGACAGACGCGAATTGGAACTTCAGTAAACAGCACATTCGCACAAGCAACAAGGGCGAGCTCATCAAGGAGTAGTTTGACCATTTCTGCTAGAGAATGTATAGTAATAGTATGAAAGCAGATGAACAATCTCTTGTCTGCGTCAAGGCAGCAACAACCGTTTTAGGCGACAAATGGACGCCTCAGCTGCTTTGTATCTTTGCCGAGGAAAACACCGTTCGTTTCTGTCAGCTTCAGGAAGAGGTCGGGGGAATTAACCCACGCACATTATCCGCCCGCCTCTCCGCACTCGAACAGCACGAGATCATCCAAAAGCTTCCTTCGGGCAGTAGTAGCCGCTGCGACTACCGCCTCACCCAAAAGGGTCGTGATCTCCTCCCAATTCTTGCCAGCATGGCAGACTGGGGGACAAAATACCCTCTGAAAATTTCTTCAGATTCGTCTCAGCAACTCGCGCTAGGCTAAAAGTATGAGGATTTTATTAATCGAAGACGAACACAAGATTGCCCGGGCGCTTAAAAAAGCACTCGAGCAAGAAAGTTACGCCGTCGATGTCGCGTACGACGGTGACGAAGGCTATGCAATGGCCACCACCGAGCCGTACGACCTCGCCATAATTGACCGAATGCTTCCCGGCGAGTACGATGGCATCGCGATCGTAAAGGCCATGAGAAATGCCAAAATTCACACGCCTGTGCTGCTTTTAACCGCGCTCGGCAGCGTCACCGACCGTACCCAGGGGCTCGATAGCGGCGCTGATGATTACTTGATAAAACCGTTCGCGCTCGAAGAGCTACTCGCTCGCGCCCGTGCACTCCTGCGTCGTCCGGCCCAACAGCAATCGACCGTCCTGCAAGCTGACGGCCTTACTCTCGATACCATCACCTACGAAGTAAAGCGTGACGGCAAAGATATCCAGCTTACTGGTAAGGAATTTGCCTTGCTCGAGTATCTTCTTCGCAACCAAAACCGTCCGCTCCCAAAAGAGCTGATTATTTCGCACGTATGGGACTACAATGCCGATATCCTCCCGAACACGGTAGAGGTTTACATTAAGTACCTGCGCGCCAAGATTGATCAGCCTTTTAAAAAACAGCTCATCCAAACTGTCCGCGGTTTTGGCTATAAACTAAGCGCCGGATCATAGCCCCAGTGTTTCATTCCGCCACTTTAAAACTTACCGGATGGTATCTGCTGATTCTTATGAGCATCAGCTTGCTGTTCAGTATCATCATTTACCAAGTGGCGTCTTCAGAGGTAAACGCGCGGCTTCGCAACCTGCAGCTAGAGATCCAGCGCGAAGGCGGCATATTTACACCGCGCTACGATTTTAAAACGATCCGTAACTTGCAGGCACAAGAGGCTGCAACCAGCCTCTTCGTCGAACTATTTTACGCAAACATTCTTATCCTCGCTGCAGGTGGCATCGGTAGTTACGTACTTGCAAGGCGAACCTTAAAGCCAATTGAGGAAGCTCACGAGGCCCAATCCCGCTTTACAAGTGACGCCAGTCACGAGCTCCGCACGCCGCTTGCTGCCATGAAGACCGAGCTGGAGGTAGCGCTGCGCGATCCCAAGGTGAGCAAAACCGAGATGCGTACGCTCCTCGAGAGCAACCTGGAAGAAGTCGACAAGCTTACCAAGTTATCGCACACGCTGCTGCAATTATCGCGCCTCGATCATACAGCGCTCGTAAAGGAGCGCGTTAATTTAGATGAGATCGTAAAATCTGTCATCGAACGTTACGACCGAACGGGAACTCGTATATCGTTTACACCGCACGCCAAACCCCTCTACGTTTTAGCGCACAAAGAGAGTATTGAGGAGCTGGTCACGATCCTTGTCGACAATGCCATGAAGTACAGCTACGAAGATTCAACTGTCGACATCACATTAAAGCGACACAACAAAAAGGGTGAATTCAGCGTTGCCAACAGTGGCAAGGGTATAAAGCCAGAGGACCTCCCGCATATCTTTGAGCGGTTTTACCGTGCAGACAGTTCACGTACGGGTGGAACGAAATCAGGCTACGGGTTAGGTTTGTCTCTTGCCAAACAAATTATTCAGTACCATAACGGCGAGCTGTCAGCCAGTAGTGCACCGGGAGCAATCACCACTTTTACTTTTTCTCTGCCAATTTTCAGCAAAGACAAAGCCAAAAATCAGTAACACCTTGTATTCTCCGATCATCAACTAATCAAAGGAGGTACAATGAATGTTATAACCAGGGGCGTTAAAAACGTCCTTCGCAGTCCGCTGCGGTCCGGGGCCATCGTTATTATGATGGCCGTAAGCGTCGGCCTAATCCTCAGTATGCTCGTTGCCAGAGCAAGCGTCGAGGCAAAGATCGAGCAGGTAAAAGCCTCGACCGCAACGACCGTCACGGTCAATCCAGCCGGCATCAAAGGCGGCATGGGCGGTGGCGATCCGCTTACGAGCGAAGATGTCGAAAAGATCAGATCAACTGATCATGTCAGCAGCGTCGCAGCCAGCCTCACCGATCAACTTGGAACAGATGACACAACTCTGACTCCATCGCTCGAACTCGGCAGTTTTGGTAAGCGTCTACAGCGGTTCGACAGCTCCGGCTCTAGTGGCCCGAACAATGTCATCATCGAAGGCGGTGACGACGAGGCTCGCCCAGCTCCAACGCCGCGCACAAATGTCACCGGAACAAATACGCCCGGCGCAACAATTCCTGAAGACAAACTCACAAGCGGTGTCATGATCGATGGTAACTCTAGCGAAAACATCGCCATGATCGGTAAAAAGCTAGCAGAGAAGAACAGCCTTGAAGTCGGCGACACGTTTACCGCCTACGGCAAAACATTTACTGTCAAAGCTATTTTTGAAACAAGCAATATGTTTCAAGACAGCGGTATTGTTGTTCCCCTAAAGACACTCCAGACAGCTACCGAACAAGAGGGTGCTGTTACAGCCGTGCAGGTTACCGTTGATAGTGCTGATAACGTCGCGTCGACCGTCGCCGCGCTTAAAACAACCCTTGGCGACAAGGCAGATATCACCAGCCAGGAAGAGCAGGCCGAGGCAGCCCTTGAACCACTTCAAAGCATCGCAAGCCTTGCGACCGCGGGTGTCATTGGCGCTAGTATCGCAGCAACGGCAATCATTTTTCTCGCAATGATCATGATTGTCCGCGAACGTCGCCGCGAGATCGGAGTCATCAAAGCAATTGGTGGATCAAACCAAAAAGTCATCTCTCAGTTCATAGCCGAAGGCGTCACCCTTACACTAATCGGCAGCATCATTGGCCTCGGTATCGGCGTACTTGCCAGCGGCCCCATGACACAGTCGCTCGTAAGTAATCAGTCTGCCTCCGGTCCTAATCAAAAAATGGGGCAGGGTCCGGTACGCATTATGGGTGGCCCCGGCGGATTCAGCGCAGCAACCCAGCAGCTGGGCGCTAACGTCCGCGAAGTCACCAGCGTATTAACGCCGCAAGTATTTGCTTCAAGTGTCGGTATTGTCATTGCTATCGCCGTAATCGGCAGCGCAGCACCAGCCTGGCTTATCGCCCGCGTTCGTCCGGCAGAAGTTCTAAGGACAGAATAGGAGGATCTATGTCACTTACCGTTAATAACATCACAAAGACATTCCAGGCTGCGCACGGCGACGTTACTGCGCTTGATTCCGTGAGCTTCCATGTAAAAACAGGTGAATTCGCTTCAATCATAGGCAAGAGCGGGAGCGGTAAAAGCACATTACTCGGCCTACTCGGTGCGCTCGACAGCCCGACAAGCGGCGAGATCATGGTAGATGACACCGACATCGCAAAGCTCAACTCCTCACAGCAAACAGCCTACCGGGCGCGCAAGATCGGGTTTGTCTTTCAGCAGTACAACCTTATACCAAACCTCAGCGCCCTAGAGAACGTGATGCTGGCACTTGAATTCGGCGGCGTGCCATCCCGCGAACGCAAAGAACGAGCCGCCATGCTGCTAGAAGAAGTCGGGATCGAACCCGAACAGCAGCTCCGTAAACCGGGCCGTCTCAGCGGCGGACAGCAGCAGCGTGTCAGTATCGCAAGAGCCCTTGCGAACAAGCCTGCCATCATTCTGGCGGATGAGCCAACCGGCAACTTGGATACCGAAACCGGCAAAAAGATCTTCGATCTGCTTCACTCGCTTTCTCGCAGCGAAAACACTACGATCATCGTCGTGACGCACGACCTGGAGATCGCCGGAAAAACCGACCAGACATTTACCATCAAAGATGGAAAAATGCAGGCCAAAAAATAGCAAATTTAAGAAAACACTCAGCTTTGTTTGACATACTGATGACGTAGCCGGAACGCGAGAGATTTAACAGGGATAAAACCGCGTTAAAATCTTACGCACAGGCTCATAAAAAAGCACAAAAAGGAGGGACACTATATGAACACCGCCGAAACAATCTACCTTAGCAAAAAGGGTATGAAGGAGCTGAAAAAGCAGATCGCCCGCCTCGAGCGCGACCGCCAAGATGTCCTGAAGAGTCTTCGAGAAATTGAACGTTCCGAAGGACACGACGAACGCCTTGAGCGCGTCGAAAAACTGGCGCACATCGACGTCATCGAGAGCGAACTCGCTGATAAAAAACTCGCACTCGCCAATGCCAAACAATTGCCACGTAAGCGCGACACGCTCAGCGTCGCTATCGGCTCGGTCGTCGACCTCATCGACACGAGCGGCCGCATGGTACGCTACACCATCGTCGACAGCTTAGAGGCCAACCCGAGCGACGGACGAATCTCGTTCAAGAGCCCACTAGGGCAAA
>DASUVJ010000037.1:0-5769 GCA_036378995.1 Saccharimonadales bacterium (SeqCode) | reverse complement strand
ACGACAAAATAAGAAACCACTTTTCAAACGATGCGATTTTTCGTCGCACCGGGAACACGTAGCTGAACATCAGCGCCGAGAGAACAACGGCGTAACCACTGGCAAACGCAAGATTATTAGCGATGCCCGCAAGTCCCAAGTCATGAATTGCATGGTTTGTAATATAGTTAGTGACAATCCATGTACTCGTTAGCACAGTGATTATCATAAACAGCTGGCTATAGGACTTCCGCGGATCGCGCATCAGCACTAAAAGGCCAAGAATAAGATTGACAGCACATGTCAGAATTAAGATAAGAAGATCCACACCACTATTCTAGCGTAAGCGGTATGCGATTCATAGCATATTTAGAACTGCAGCGAACCGTCTTTTGTACCACGGCCAAGTTGAGCCAATGCTTTGCGCGCCAAAAAGCCTCTGAACGTACGCTCTTTTCGACGGACAGCTTTTTCAAACTCGGGCGCGTCACCATATACCGGGAGGCTCTTTTCAGATCCAAGGTAGCTAAACGGACGACCGCCGTGAATAACCTCAAAAGGAAACCCGAGGAATTTTGTCATTTTCTCAAACGGCCTTTCGTCAATCACCGACACAAAGTGCTTGATGCCTTCCTGCTGGGACGCGACGTACATACCACGGTAAAGTTGCAAGCTCACACCGCCCTGTTTAGCTCGAAACTCTGGCGGCACTGCAACCGTTCCGATATCCCAACATTCATCAGGGTTATCAATTCCGTGAAACCGAGAGGCTTCCTCTTGAGAGAAGTCCGGCAGAATACCCTCTAGATCGTTCAGTGATTTAAAGCCACCTTCGCCGTTACGGATAATTCGCAGCACGCCCGTAGGAACGCCTGTCTCGCGGTCAATGGATATAAAGAAGGTACTCTGATCCTCGTATGGCCCATATTCTTCGCGCATTTCTTCTGGGTCGTTACCAAATGCCTCGTTAAATACCTCGCATTCCACCTGGCGGCCAATATCAGCGAAGCGGTCGTTCCCGTCGATCTTGTAGCATACGAACCGGTCCCCTCCCTCGGGAGGCCGCTCTTCTAGTAGGTCTCGCGCAAGCTTTGCCGCTTGCTCCCTGGTGATTCCGTAGCCGTTTTCCGGGCTTGTCGCCTCTCGTTCTACGTCAATTACCGTCATTTAAAAATTCCTAAACTCGATTTCACTTGCCTTAAAGTAATCCTTCGTAAAGGCAACGGCGTCTTCAGGAGTAAATTCTTTACACGTGTAGATATCGACACTAAAGAAAAGCCGTGGCTGTTCCCACGCGTAAAAATGCGCGCCGGATGTTTCCCAGTGGATCCATCCTGCCCATCCGTAAAGATCACTTCGGTGAGTAACAGGATGGATTAGCTGCACCATGTTAATGCGGCGAGAAAGTTCTGCAAGATATTTTTTGATCTCATCTTCCGTGATGACTTTTTCAGGATACCCCTCAATGACGAGTCGCTGTCGGTAAATGTCAGGGGCTAAATCTTTCATAATTTCTCCATTTTGATTGTTTGTTCTAACGCTTAAATTTTACCACATGTTGGACATGTTGGCTTAATACAGTATCATATTATTAACATGACCAAAATAGCAATCATCGAAGACGACCCAGTAATCAACCAAATGTACCGCATGAAGTTCGAGGCGGACGGCTTTGAAGTGCAGATTGCCGATAATGGCAAACGCGGTGTAGACATGGTCGAAGGCTTCCTGCCCGACATCATTCTTCTTGATCTGCAGATGCCTAATATGGATGGTGCCGAAGCTCTTACCGAAATCCGCTCTCACGACTGGGGCAAGGATATTCCAGTTATTATCCTGACAAACCTCGGCGAAGAAGAAGCGCCAAAGGAATTAAAGGCGCTTAATATTCACAGTTACATCGTAAAAGCTGACCTCACTCCTCGTCAGGTCGTTGCACGCGCCAAAGAAGCACTCGGTATCGCTTAACAGTAATTAGTTCGTATTCTTAGCAGCGGCAACTTTTAGTGCCGCTTCTATGACGTGATCAAACAGCGCTGCGATCGTCAGAGGACCGACACCGCCCTTTTCGGGGGTTACTTTTACGTCGTCCCGCTCACGGATGGCCGGCTCAATATCACCTACAATAACGCCATTCTCACTCGCCGTACCCGCGTCAACAACAACGGCGCCGACATTAATCATACTGGCTGTAATAAGACGCGGCGCACCCGTCGCGCTTACGACGACATCACTTTCACGAATAACGCTGGCAATATCTTCAGAAGAGTTATCGAGCACGGTCACACTGTATCCGCTGTTCGTCCACATCTTGGCTAACGGTGCTCCGACCAAGCGACCATTACCTACAATCGCGATCTTTTTGCCGCCTAGATCGATTCCATATCCTGCAAGCAGCCAGTTGATAGCACCGGCTGTCGCACTATCAAAATCGGTGGTTTTACTAAGGCCATCGACGTCTTTCTCCGGCGCGACAAGATTAACGATCTCATCTGTTTTTGAAGGATCGGCTAGTGGCAACTGAATAATAATTCCATGGACAGAATCATCGGCATTGAGGCGTGCGATCGCAGCTGGCATATCTGCCTCGTCCAGGGTTTCGATGACCGTTTCGATTAAAATATCATCGCCGTAGCGCTGTTTCATTCGAACATACACGTCAATAACATCTGACGCGGTCGTGCTTTTGACAATCGCAAGCTTTGGAAACACATGATGCGCCTGACGAAGGGCGCGTACTTGCCGCGCTTGACGCTCTTTGATATAGCCGACTAATTCGGATCCGTCTAGTAGTTTTGCCATTACGTCTATTGTAACAGATACTTACCCCTGTAAGCTTAAAATCGTGCTACAATAAAACCAAACATTATTAGGAGGGAACCTATGCGTCTTTTATCATTTTTCAGTCAGGCACCGGGATATAATTCTTATTATTCTGACAGCTACAATTCAGAGACGGCGCTTGCCATTAGCGTCACTGTCATGATCTTTGTCATCCTCTTTAGCATTGCGGCATACGTGCTTAATTCGATCATGCTCGGCAAAATCTTCAGCAAAGCCGGTATTGAGAGTTGGAAGGCGTGGGTACCGGTTTACAACAACTGGATCATGCTTGAACTCGGCGGTCAAAAAGGCTACTGGGCTATAGTCATGCTTATTCCATTCGTCGGGATCATCGGGGCTATCTTCATGTATATCGCTATGTACTACATCAGCCTTGGCTTTGGCAAAGAGAGCGTCTTCGTACTGCTGGCAATCTTCCTACCGATCGTATGGCTTATTTGGCTCGCCGTTGACGGGTCGAAATGGAAGACAGTAATTGCCGTTGAATCTTCAGCAATGCCAGTTACTACAGTTAAATCTGGGCACACAAACAAAGAAACTCCGCCTAAAAAACCAACCGCTTAGCTCTAAAGCAAAACCACCCGCTCAGGGTGGTTTTTATATCACTACTTATTGATGATCTTCATTCGCTCGTCAACCAATTTACCCACCGCTTCTAGCGAGAGCGGGTGTTCAAGCGTAAATAGCACCGTACCTTTTGATGTTCGAAAATCTTGCAGGTCATCCTTTAGTGTCTCAATTGGCTCCGGTGTCGGGAACACGCTCATATGATCCTTAAAGGCAGCGAAGCCAATGAGGTAGCTGCCCTTATATTTAAACGCAGGCATTCCATAGCTAATTACCTCTTCAGCCTCCGGCACTTGATCATGTACGAATGCGCGGATTTTTTCTAACTCGGCTTTTTGTTTTGGTTCGACATTTTGTAGGTATTCATCAATAACTGTCATGAGCATATTGTAACAAATCACCGTTGCGCCCACATGAGGCTTATGGTAACTTAGGTTAAGATGCAAAGGAAAAGAATCCTAAAGCCTAAGAAGGCGAAGAGGAATCTTGTTCTCAAAAACAACCCTTCGGGGTTGTTTTTTTATGCATCAAAATAACAATCAAAGGAGGATTTATGATCAACAACTATAGAGGGGTCGAAGACAGCTTGGCATTTAGCGAAGTTATTAATAAAATGCGCAATTTTTGCCTGGAGAAAGGATTTGTCGAAGTAACGACTCAAGATCGCCTGAGTATTTTGGCCGCCTGCGAAGACCCGGATACTGTCGCTACTTACGACTACGCCGGACAAACATGGCCGCTGCCACAGACCGGCCAGATGTGGCTAGAATACGAACTCCTCACCCGTCCGGAACTTCCGGGCGTTTTTTGTGTGAGTACGAGTTATCGGAACGAGCCAAATCCGGTACCAGGACGCCACAAACTTATCTTCCCGATGTTCGAATTCGAGCTAAAGGGTGGCGTAGATGAGCTGCAAAAATTCGAAACAGAACTCCTCACTCACCTTGGTTTTGGACAGGAATCTAGCTTCACCTACAAAACTTACGACGAGCTAAAAAGCCATTACGACACAGATGAACTAACCCATCAGCACGAGAACAGTATGGAAACAGATTTCGGCCCAGTGGTGTTTTGCCGTGACTTTCCTGTGTATACCTCACCTTTCTGGAACATGAAGAAAAAGGGCGAAGAGCACGCGCATAAAATCGATGTCATCATCTGCGGCAACGAAACAATCGGTAGCGCCGAGCGCAGCGATAGTATCGAGGAAATGCGAAACGAATTCTACACAATCAGCGAAGGTAAATATGCCGAGAAGCTTTTCGACCTCTTTGGCAAAACCCGTGTGGAGAATGAACTAAATGAGTTCCTTAGCCTCAACTTCATACCGCGCTCAGGCGGCGGCATCGGAGTTACTCGTATGATTGACGCTATGAAAAAAGAAGGATTGGTTGACACTTATAACTAACCGCTGAGGACAAGAGGTGGAAGTATTGACTTATTTATATTAAAATGATATAATATAAAAGTACGCTCTTGAACAACTACCTGGAGGTCTAGGTGTCCAACCCCGTGCGGACGGCAATCGGTGCCGTTCTCCTGCCGGTCTTCCCTGTCCTGTTCCTCGGTTTCGTATGGTCCGTCTGCTCCGCGCAGGCCGAGGGCCTCGACGTGAACTGGGCATACACCCGATGGCTGATCGTCTTCTTCGGTCTCATCGCGTTCTTCGGCTTCGCGATCATCCTGCTCGTCCTTCTCGACACCAACGAGGAGGACGTGGACGACGAGCCGGAGTCCGAGCCCGAGGCCACCATCCTGGTGGTGTCGACGCCCGAACAGACCTCCACGCGGCGCGAGAGCATCGCGCCGCAGCTCATCGCCGCCACCCTTGCGGGTGTCGCCGGCGGTCTGCTGGCCCACTTCGTCATGAAGCGGCGCGACCGGTAGCAGTAGTTCAGCCCGTACTTCCCCCTCCGAGGATCAAGAAACTTCACCCGGCACATCGATGATGCCAGCGGCGAAGCCTCGGAGGGCGGATCCTCCCCCTATGCTGTCAGCTCCCTAGCGGAGTTTTTTATTTTGTTTTTTATCCGCAGTATTTTTACCAGCGCCCATAGCAAAGCCGAGACCAACACCAAGCAGCGTGCCGCTTGCGACACTGTCAAAAACAGTAGATCCAATTACAAAACCAATGACAAAACCAGCGGCAGACCAGCCTGCAACGGATTGTGATTTTTTCTTATCGTTTTTATTTGCCATATCGATTTTCTTATATTACCACTGATTAAGAATTAAGCGCGACGTAGAGAAAACTGAGGGCTAATAGTACTGAAACTGGAGTCATTACCATTCGTTCCGGTTTGCTGCGCGAGATCGCGTTCATTACCACTCCTATAAAAAAGTAGACAACGAGCGCCCAAAGCACCACGTTCGTCCATA
>DASUVJ010000036.1:0-14918 GCA_036378995.1 Saccharimonadales bacterium (SeqCode) | reverse complement strand
TGCTCGTTATTTGCGATCTACTTGTAATCGTTTATGATAGGTATAAGCATGTTCAAGAAATTCATACAAAGAAAACTCGAAAAGTACGTCGTTAAATATTTTCAGAAGCACCCGGAGGTGAAGTTAGTCGTCGTTGCGGGGAGCGTTGGCAAGACCAGCACGAAGCGCGCAATCGCCACATTACTTAATGAACGCTATCGCGTGGCGCTGCACGAAGGCAACCACAATACGCACCTTAGTGCACCGCTAGCGATTTTAGGAATCGAATACCCTGGTAAAATTAAAAGCATTGGTGCGTGGATATCTGTCTTTAGAGCGGCACGCGAGCGTATTAACCAGCCGAGCGGCGTGGACGTTATTGTTGCGGAGATCGGTGCCGACCAGCCAGGTGATATCGAACATTTTGGCACCTACCTGCGCCCGTATATCGGCGTTGTAACAGGCGTGACGCCGGAGCACATGGAATTCTTCCAGACTATGGACAACGTAGCAAAAGAAGAACTGGCTGCGGCAAACTTCTCGCAAATTGCCGTTATTAACCGCGATGATATTGATGGCAAATATGCGCAGTACCTTACTAATTCAAGTATCGACACGTATGGTACAACCGGTGCTGCTGAATACCGTTTTGAACAGCAAGATTTTAGTGTAGAGGATGGCTATTCTGGCTCCGTTATAACGCCGGAGTTTGAGCCGATTCCGGCAAAAATTAAACTCATGGGTGAGCATAGCCTAAGGCCAGCCATGGGCGCGGTTGCCGTTGCGGTCAAGATGGGTCTCATGCCTGAGGAAATTGCCCGTGGCCTTGCGCTGCTAAGGGCAGTGCCTGGTCGCATGAATGTTTTAAAGGGTATTGATAACACTATTATTATTGACGATACGTACAATTCTAGCCCACTTGCCGCAAGCTCTGCTCTCCAGGCGCTTTATGGTCTTCAAGTGCCGCAGCGCGTAGCGATTTTAGGCAGTATGAACGAACTTGGCGTTTCGTCGGCAGTGGAGCATGAAACACTCGGCGCGCTCTGCGATCCGAGCTTACTTTCTTGGGTGATTACGATTGGCGATGATGCAGAGAAATTCCTCGCTCCGGCCGCTCGGGCCCGCGGCTGCCAGGTGAAGTCATTTAAAAGTGCAATCGACGCCGGTGGATTTGCTCGAAGTATCCTAGAAGAAGGCGCCGCTGTACTTGTGAAGGGCTCGCAGGGTGGCATTTACGCTGAAGAGGCGGTTAAGATTCTTTGCCTTATGACCGAAGATGATGAACTTGTCCGCCAGTCTGCACACTGGATGAAGATAAAAGATGACTTCTTTGCTAAGTTCCCGCCCGTGAAGTAGTGTGATAAGCTAAACGTAAGTAATTTAGTGTATGTACCGCCAACGGGGGATATATGAACAACGAACCGCAAAACCAACCGCCTAAAAATAACCCTGAGTCGGGCTATCAGCCTCCGTATCCGGATGCAGAACCAGCCTCAACACCTGATCAATCTGCAGACGATGCTCGTTGGCAGGCTCCTCAGCCACGCACGACAGAACTCCCACCTGAAGCCGACCGACCGTTTATTCCACCAAACGCTACACTTGCTCCGCAGAAGAAAAGCAAGAAAAAGCTCATTGCTATTATTATCGCCGTTGTACTTGTAGTGCTTGGTGGTGGCGCAGCGCTTGCCTATAATTTCTGGTACCAAAACGCCGAGAAAGTCGTAACTGACGGTGTAATGAACGCACTGCGGTCTAAGACCGTGACATTTATAGGAACATTCGAAGGTGGCGGCGAAACGAAGGGCAAAATGACCCTAAATGGAAAGCTTTCGGATAAGGGCACTGGAAGTCTGGATGTTTCGCTCATGTTCAAGGCGAATGAAGGTGAGACATCTACAGAGATCCGTCTTGATGGTGCTGGTGTACTCGATGATAAGGGTGATCTGTATCTTAAGGTCAAGAACATTTCCGATGTGTTTAACCAGCAGATTGGTACCGAGGATACTTCGCCTGAGCGTAAAAAAGTACTCGATGACTTTACTGGTAAGATCAATGACAAATGGATCAAGCTCAGTAGCGATGGACTTCGCCAGTTCAGTGAGTCTATGGCAAAAAGCCAAAAATGTCTTCAGGACGGAATGAAAAAGCTCCAAGAAGACAATAAACTTTCAAGTGAACTTAGTAGCCTATACGACAAGCACAGCTTTATTACCGTAAAGGAAGAGCTGGGAAGTAAAGACGGCAGCCTGGGCTATTTACTTGCAACCGATAACAACGCAGCCAAAGAGTTTGCAAAGGGCTTTAAAGAAACACAAATCTACAAAGACCTGCATGCATGTGACGAAAGTTTCGCCGTTAAGGATGATAGCTTTACCTCTGAAGAAAATACCGACGAAGAAACTCGCGTTGAACTATGGGTAGAGCGCTGGTCGCACCAAATTACTAAGTTCTCCGTCGATTCGACCAATAAAAAGACATCAGAGAAGAATACGGCTGTTATCAACCCTGTCTTTAATCAGCCTGTAACGATCGAAACGCCGCAGAACGCTATGAGTACTGAAGAGCTCGAGGCTGCATTTACCGAATTTCAGATGAGCCTTATGAGCCAGATGGAATCTGAAGCATCGCTATTCGAGGCGGAAGACATGCCGCTTGACACACCTTCTGTGTAACAGAGGCGTAAAATTTGCTATACTCTAGGGTATATGAAGCGCTATAACCCAACCGAGATCGAACAGAAATGGCAGGAGAAGTGGGAGCAGGATGGGACGTACACCGTTGATTTCAGCGACCACTCCAAGCCTAAATACTATGGAATGAGTATGCTTGCCGGTATTACCGGTGCGGGAATCCATATCGGTCACGGGCGCACGTATCAGTTTAGCGACATCAAGGTGCGCGCAAAACGCCAGCAGGGTTTTAATGCGTATCATCCTGTCGGTTGGGATTCGTTTGGGTTGCCGGTTGAAAACTACGCGATTAAGGTTGGGAAAACCCCACGCGAAGCGCACGATGATGCCAAAGTTAACTTCAAACGCCAGCTAAAGCGACTGGGTTATAGCTACGACTGGACAAAAGAAATCAGCACGGCTGACCCTTCTTACTACAAATGGACGCAGTGGATCTTTAATCGCCTATACGAACATGGCCTGGCCTACCAAAAAGAAAGCCCGCAGTGGTGGTGTGAAACCGATCAGACTGTTCTTGCTAACGAACAGGTAGAGGGCGGCAAATGTTGGCGCTGCGGCAACCCGGTCGTTAAAAAGAACCTTAACCAATGGTTCTTTAAGATTACTGAGTATGCCGACGAAATCCTGGAGGCGACCGATGCACTTGACTGGACCGAGTCCGTCAAGGTCATGCAAAAAAACTGGATTGGCAAATCTCAGGGCGCTGAAGTTGAATTTACCGTGGACGGCACGGATGAAGTTATTACTGTCTTTACGACTCGTCCTGATACGCTGTTTGGTGCGACATTTATGGTGCTTGCGCCGGAACACCCGCTTGCTAAAAGCCTTGCAAATGACGAGACGCGCGAGTCTGTTGAGGCATATATCACCGAAGCTGCTCGTAAGTCTGAGATCGAACGCATGAATGAAACCCGTGAAAAGACAGGTGTCTTTACGGGTAGTCATGCGATCAACCCGGTGAACGGCGAGAAGATTCCTATTTGGCTGGCGGACTACGTACTTGCCGGTTATGGTACGGGCGCTATTATGGCTGTGCCGGCACACGATGAGCGTGATTTTGCCTTTGCTGATGCCTTTAAGTTGCCTATCGTACAAGTAATCGCACCGTCGGTGACGGATCCAGAAAATCCACCGATGGAAGGCAAAAAAGATACGCGGCGAACCGTTATCCAGGGTATTGTTAAGCATCCGACCGAAGATAAATATCTGACGTTAAAATGGACGAAACATGACTGGCATACTTTTATCACCGGTGGCGTTGAAGAAGGTGAAGAACTGATTGAGGCTGCAAAGCGTGAGATTACCGAAGAAACAGGCTACAAAAATCTTATTTATAAGCGCACGATGCCGTTAAAGGTAAACACGAACTTTTATGCCGCGCACAAGGACGTTAACCGTAATATTATTACGACCGTCATCGAATTTGAGCTCGAGAATCTCGACCAAATCGAGCAAAAACTAGAATCTCACGAGTCGTTTGAACTCGTCTGGATCGATAAAAAGGATCTGGAAAAACTAAACCCAGTTACCGAGCTGCCGTTTATTATGAACTGGTTTAACGGCGAAAGCATGCTGCATCCAGGCGAAGGGCAGATGATTAACTCCGGCGAGTTTACCGGTCGTCGCTCCGAAGAAGTCCGCGAAGAAATTGTCGATTGGCTTGAAGCGCAGAAGATCGGTCGCGGCAAAACCACCTTTAAAATGCGCGACTGGCTGATTAGCCGTCAGCGCTACTGGGGCGCACCGATCCCGATCATTCACTGTGACGAACACGGTGCAGTTGCGGTTCCTGATGATCAACTGCCAGTCGTGCTACCCGATGTGGAAGATTACAAGCCAAAGGGCGGTGTTACTTCGGTGCTTGCAACTGTTGAGGATTGGGTGAATGTACCGTGTCCTACCTGTGGCAAGCCGGCAAAGCGCGAGACCGACACAATGGACGGTTACGCCTGTAGCAGTTGGTACTTCCTTCGTTATCTCGATCCGTTTAACGATGAGCAGGCTTGGAACCCTGAAGTTGAAGCTCATTGGGGTCCGACGGACTTTTACAATGGTGCCGACCACGCCGTAGCGCACCTGCTGTATTCTCGTTTTTGGATGCGGTTCTTCCATAAGCTTGGTCTGGTTTCTACACCGGAGCCATTCAAACGCATGATGTATAACGCCTACGTGCTGGCATCCGACGGCCGCAAAATGAGCAAGTCGCTCGGCAATGTGGTTGATCCTATGGAGATCATGGAGAGTGGTTACGGTGCGGACAGCCTGCGTCTTTACGAAATGTTCGCCGCGCCGTACGAGCAGGAGATTATCTGGGATCCAAATGGTGTCCCCGGTACGTACAGATTCCTTAGTCGTGTCTGGAACCTGACGCAGGAGTACGTCGAAGGTGGAGAAGTGTCGCTTGATGAGAAGGCTTCTTCTGAAATCCTGGCGATTGCTCACAAGACTGCCAAAAAAGTTACCGAAGATATCGAGCATGATAAATTCAATACCGCCATCTCCAGCATGATGGAAGCGGTTAATGCGTACTTTAAGTTAAAAGAGACGCACGGTATTGGCAAATCGGTTGCTTGGGACTTTGCCGTCGAAAGCTTGTTGCAAGCCATGGCGCCGTTCGCTCCGCATATCACGGAAGAGCTGTGGTATCAGATAGGTCATGAAACGACCATCCATGTTGATCAGTGGCCGCAGTGGGACGACGCGTATCTCGTACAAAATACAATGACGATTATCGTTCAGGTAAATGGCAAGGTTCGCGCCAAGCTGATGGTTCCTGCGGATGAGACCGAAGAATCGATCAAGCAGCAGGCTGTCACACACGAAAACGTCGTGAAGTTTACCGCCGGAAACGAGCCGAAAAAGGTCATTTACGTAGCTGGCCGCCTGGTGAGTATCGTCGCGTAACGGTTTTGTTTATAACGAAACTTATTCTAATAAAAGTCAATATATACTTGAGAAACAGTCAAAACTTCGCTATAATACTAGCAAGTTTTATATAACAACCTGAGAAGGAGAACTTTACAATGGCACAACCAAAAAAGCAGAGCAGCCCGCGCAAGACCGGTCTGCGCCGCAGCCACCTTGTCCTGAAACTGGCTCGCCGCGTTAACGCGAAGTCACCAGTCAAGGTTCGCACCACAAAGCGCGAAACAGGCAAAGCGCTGACAAAATAACTCGAATTTCGAGCACTTTTAGCGTACTTAAACAAAACCTAAGTTAAAAGAAAGAACCAAATTCCATGGCATCCAACCGTCACCTTGGACGTATCGTCGCACTGCAAAGCCTTTACGAGTACGAATTCCGTACGCAAGTAGAGGATGCGTCGGTTAATCTGGATGAAATCCTCGGACGCAATCTTGAGCGTTACGAGGCGGCCATCGAAGACAAGGCATTCGTAAGCGACCTCGTAAAGGGCGTCGTTTCAAAGATGTCTGAACTGGATGAAAAGATTCAGCCGATCGCACCTGATTGGCCGATCGACCAGATCGCACGAATTGATCGTACGATTCTTCGAATCGGCCTCTACGAGCTGCTCTATCTGGCAGATATCGTTCCGCCAAAGGTTGCCATCAACGAAGCGGTGGAGCTCGCCAAGGCATTTGGTTCTGATAACTCAAGCAAGTTCATAAACGGAGTTCTAGGAACAGCCTACCGTACGCTTGTCGAAGGAAAATCAGACGATGCAGCATCAAAAGTTTGAGCGGTTTAAAAAATATTTCAATCGCCATAAGCCGTCGATTCAGGAAATCGTTCGTGAGCCGACTGCTGGGGGGATTGTATTCCGCCGCAATAAGGACAATGAAGTAGAAATTCTCCTTATTCAGGACGCCAAAGACCGCTGGACGATCCCGAAGGGTCATATCGAAGAAGGCGAAACCGCACAGCAAACCGCAAAGCGCGAAATCGGTGAAGAAGCCGGGCTTCATGATACAGAGGTCATTAGCTGGCTTGGTAAAATTCACTTCCGCTATCGCCGCGTCGATAAACTCGTTCTTATGACGACGCAAATCTATCTTGTTCGTGCCAAAGGTGATACGAACGCGATCAAAAAAGAAGATTGGATGAACGGCATCAAATGGTTTAAGTTCCATGATGCCCTTGATGAAATCGAATACGAGGACATTGGCAAGCTGATGCTCCTTGCTATGAAAAAAATCCGACAGGAGAAGCTTTAATGAGTGGGATGCAAACCGCGCCGTACCAGGAGTTTGCCAGAGAAAAGCTAGGGTTCGAATATAAAAGTATCGAACTCCTTGTGACTGCCCTGACACACCGCAGCTATGTGAACGAGCATAAAAAGAGCGTCACGGAGCATAACGAGCGCCTTGAATTTTTAGGTGACGCCGTTTTAGAGCTGGTTGTAACAGATTATCTCTTCCGTAATTTCTCTGAGCCAGAAGGAATCCTGACAAGCTGGCGCGCATCGCTCGTGCGCACGGAAAGTATCGGAGAAGCCGGTGATGCGCTTGGATATGAGCCGCTGCTCCGCATGAGTAAAGGTGAGAAGAACGGCAGCATTCGCGCCCGCCAGCAAATTCTGGCGAACGCCTTTGAGGCTGTTATCGGCTCAATCTATCTCGAACGTGGCTACGCTGACGCCGAAGTCTTTATTACCAAGCACATCCTCTCTAAATTAGACGGTATCCTCGAATCTGGCAGCTGGCGAGACCCTAAGTCACACTTGCAAGAAGTATCTCAGCGCATTGATGGCTACACTCCAGTTTATAAGGTTCTGGAAGAAGTTGGGCCGGATCATGACAAAGTATTTACCCTCGGCGCTTTCGTCGGCGACAAGCTGATGGGTAAGGGAACTGGGCCAAGCAAACAGGCTGCTCAGCAGCAAGCTGCACGTGCGGCCCTGAAAGCCTACGAGGAACGCACGAAAACAGATTGACTTAGAGGTCAAAAAAGTGTAAACTTGGTCAAGAACTAATAAAAAGTCTAGAGTGAAGTAAAGGAAGTTCAATTTTTATGCTCGCAATTCGTTTGCAACGTCTCGGCCGCAAGGGATACCCAGTATACCGTCTGGCCGTACAGGAAGCTCAGCGCCACCCATCAAGCGGTCGTGTTGTTGCCTACGTCGGTACCTATAACCCACACACTAAAGAAGCAACCGTACAAGTTGAGGACGCTCAGAAGTACCTCGACAACGGTGCTCAGCCTTCACCACGTGTCGTCAAGCTTCTTAAGGACGCTGGTGTCAAACTGCCTAAGTGGGTAAAAGAAGCTGACGCTTCAAAGCAAAAGTCTATCCGCAACGCTGAAAAGCTTCGCAAGAACCAGCCAAAAGAAGAAGCTCCAGCTGAAGAATCAGCAGAATAAAGCATCCTTTACAAAAATACCCGCCTCAAGCCAGGCGGGTATTTTATATCCCAGGGATTTCCATTGAGTTATTTTTGCGTGATACAATAGATATATCGGTATTAGTTGTAGAGACAGACATAGTGGAGGGCACTAGGTATGACCATTGACCAGCAGTTCGTAGAATATATCGTAAAATCTCTTGTCGGTAATCCTGATGACGTTGTCGTTGAGCGTGTAATTGACGAAAAGGGAGTGCTTCTTACTCTGACCGTCAATCCAGATGACCTGGGGCGTGTCATCGGTAAACGCGGCGTTACGGCGCAAAGTCTCCGTACGTTACTCCGTGCGCTTGGCACAAAGAATGATGCGCGATATAACCTGAAAATCGTTAATAACGACGATGATCGTGAAAACTATACTATCTCATCAGAAACAGATGAAAACGAGCCTGTGAAAAACTCAGAAGAGGAAACTGTGGATAACGAATCCTCTTATGCAAAAAAGTCTCGAAAAGAGCTTGCAGAACTCGACGACCTCGATATATAATCATAAACAGTTCAGAAAATACTTGAACTGCGAGAAAAGCTCTATGCGAGCAACAAAACATATTTGTTGAGAGCCTTGTATGTGTCACGAAATACCCACCTTTTTAGGTGGGTTTCGTGATTCTTGGTGTTTTTGTTCTAAGACGTAAAGAACATTAATGTGATTGTAGAAATGCCGCATAGGGCAATAATAGCAACGGTAAACGCAACAACCTTATGAGATGCGGGCTGTTCATTGGGTTGTTGCTTTGCGCTTGTGAAGTCCGTTTGCTCAGTATCGTTAGGGATATTGGCAAGAGGTCCGGCCGCTAAGTGATGGGCGACACGCTCAGAGTCGGGAATTTCATCAGCTTTTACATCCTCATGAAGCGGCTGAAGCGTGACTTGCTTAGTCTCGGCTTTTAAGCGCATCTCATCAGAAATAGAGCTATTTGTGTTTTTCCCTGGTTCCATTCGTTCCCCCGTCCCAAATTGTATCTGATATCTAGTGTAGCACAACAGCCAAAAGCATGTTCGCGTAGAAAAATACCTTTGGCTGTTGCCCAGGAATCCCCGGGCAGAGCCGAGCGCCTCCTGGGTGGGGCGGTCACTTGTTGGCTGTGGGGTCCTCGTCGGGGAACATCTCGTAGAAGCTGTCGACCGGGCCGAAGAGCTTGCCCAGCAGGCGCGCCTTCTTGAAGCATCCGGCGCCCATGGCCTCGTCGTACCTCTCGGAGATACGAACGGCCGCGTTGTAGCGGTCGGTCCTGGACGGATCCGTCGGGGCTCCTGCGGCGGCGATCGCACGGATGTGGGCCATGCGGGTTCGTACTTCGTCGTTTGAACGTGCGGGCATTGCTGCCTCCCGGGTCGCTGACAAGTGTCATTTACAATTATAACAAATTTATGCTTACTTGTCAATATTTATCAGAGGTGGTACACTATATCTAATGAAAAAAATCCAAGTCATAACACTGTTTCCCGAGATGTTCGAAGGCGTTTTTAACAGCTCGATGATGTGGAAGGCGCAAAAAGAAGGCGCTGTTTGCTTTGAGCTCATTAATCTCCGCGAATTTGGGCTTGGTCCGCGCCGTCAGGTAGACGATACGCCGTACGGAGGCGGGGATGGCATGCTCCTTAAACCAGAGCCGCTATTTGCAGCCGTCGAGAAAGCTAAGGAGAACGACCCGACAGCACGCGTAGCACTTATGACGCCGCGCGGGGCGCGCTGGAAGCAGGCTATGGCTGCTGAGTGGGCGGAAGACGATCGCGGCGTTATCTTTATCTGCGGGCGCTATGAGGGCTATGATGAGCGCATCGTAACGCTTGCAGACGACCAGGTAAGCGTAGGCGATTATGTGCTTACGGGAGGAGAGCTGCCGGCCATGACTATTACCGATAGTATCGTTCGTCTGATTCCTGGTGTCCTTGGCGGTGAGAAGAGCGCTGAAATCGAAAGCTTTAGTGACGGGGAAACGTTAGAGTTTCCTCAATATACCCGTCCCGAGGAGTTCCGGGGTATGAAGGTGCCTGATGTACTGTTAAGCGGCAATCATGCCATGATTGATAAATGGCGTGAAGAGAATTCATTTAAGGCGGAATAAACTTCTGTTAAAATAAAATGTCCTGGAATTTCCAGGACATTTTAAGTTGTGGTGGTGTATCGTAGAGCGATCAGTCACAACATATTTTGGAGTTTGTGTTTGTTTTTGTAACCTTCGCTGGTTAGTAGAATACGTGACCCTATAGAAAAGCGCAAGCGAAATAACAAAAAACACAACAGTTTTCTCTCTTTGCAGATTAGCGTATACTACAGGCATGAAAACGTTTCTTCAGCGTCTTAGTATTCATCACGATTTATCTCTTAAAATACGTGTGCTCGGCATGGCTGTTGCCGGTTGGGTAACACTGATGGCCGTGGCGCAATTGTTTAAGTACGAGGAGTTTCCGGGTGTAATCGATAAACTCTGGGAGGCTGGCGGTTCTAGTGCTGCGCATATCCTAGCGGCGGCAATTGTCGTCTGCGAAGTCTTCTCGTTGCCGTTTCTTCTGAATATGAAGGTAACGCCTCTTGTACGAGCGGTATCAATAGTGTGCGGCTGGTTCACGGCAAGTGTGTGGCTTGTCATTGCCTTATGGCAGGCGGCAGCATCAAGCATGGTGTTGAACCAGGGCTACTTTGGAGCAACGCTTCCAATTGCAAATGACTGGATTGTGCTGCTATTGGCACTTGCTCTGGGTGTGGGCACTACATTTATGACCGTCCTGGTCTATCGCAGTCGTAAAACTGCTTGAGTTCAAACGTAATAAGTGGTACAATTTCAACTGCCGATGGGATGTCGCCAAGTGGTAAGGCACTGGGTTCTGGTTCCAGCATTCGGGGGTTCGAATCCCTCCATCCCAGCCATGGAAAAACTCTCAGATTATTGATCTGGGAGTTTTTCTTTGCCTGTAAAGTAAAAACGCTCACGCTATTTTGTGGTATTCTATAGAAAAGAGTTTGATCCTGGAGGGGTGATGAAGAAAGCAGGGATAGCTATTCTCGTAGCCAGTGTTTTGGCACTGGTGGGTTGGATCGTATTCTTATTGATGCCTTCTGCAAAAGAGCAGCCGGTCTCTTCTCAGAGCGTAACGCTTAACATTCCCGAGGCCAGTATGGAGCAAGCCAAAGAGCGCGGCTTCATCGAATTGTCACTTGGTTTTGAGGACGCTTCTCGTATAAAACGAGTAGAGTATCTGCTAGATGGAAAAGTCGTTACCAAAACGATCGAACCTCCGTATAAAGTCTCGATAACAATATCGCAGCTGGAGCCGGGCGAGCATACTCTCCAGGCAGTTGTTTATGATTTTGATGGTAAATCGTTTAAGACAAAGTTGTTTACCTTTACTATTGCAGCAGGCGAGAACCCTGCCGTAACGCCGACGAATGAGGAATCTGAGCAGATCATTCAACAAAGTGTTTCGTTTGAATCACAGCGAAGCAGACGCGGTGGGGTGACGGTTGGTAGTGCCACGGGTGCCACTACCAACCCGGCAACAGGAGGTGGAACATCATCTGGCGGTGGAAACAATAACGGTGGCGATCCTGCGCCGGTACGTACTGCTGGCGGCTGGTGGGAGACGCTCCCTGTCTCGATGCAGGTATGTTCGAGTAACGCGTGGAACGGTGGCCCATCTGCCGCTCCTGCGGGTGCCGTTACGGTGCCGGCAGGCAACAACCTTGGCTTTGATTTTAGCCAGCCTAACACCACGTATTGGTTTGCACCTGGTGAGCATACACTGGGTACGGGCGAGTTTGCACAGATTGTACCGGGAAATAACAGTACTTTCATTGGTGCACCTGGCGCGATCTTAGACGGCAAAAACTTTAATAAATATGCGTTTAGTGGCTCGGCTAGTAATGTGCGTATCGCTTATCTAGAGATTCGCAACTTTGGACGCGGCCTGGACAACAATAATGAAGGCGTCATTAACCACGATTCCGGTACGGGCTGGCTAATGGAATATCTGTACGCGCACCATAACGACGGTGCGGCAGTATTTATCGGAAGCGAGAACACCGTTCAGTACAGTTGTTTGAAGGATAACGGTCAATACGGCTTTAGTATGTATAAACCGCAGGTAGAGGGTGACTTCGCGATAAAAGATATTACCCTGCGTAATAACGAGATAAGCGGTAATAACCAAGATGACTGGGAGTCGCGTGAGGTCGGCTGTGGCTGTACTGGCGGCGGTAAGTTTTGGGATGTTCTGGGTGCCCGTGTTACGAATAACTATGTTCATGATAACCTGAGCACTGGCTTATGGGCGGATACGAATGACACGGACTTTTTATTCGATAGCAACTGGATCGAACATAACTCGGGCGAGGGTATTTGGTACGAGATCAGTTATAACGCGACAATCAGCCGCAATGTTATAAAACGAAACGCATGGGCAACGGGTAATAGTAACCAGGGTTCACCAGCACCGGCCATTTATATATCCGAGTCTGGTGGTGATAGCCGGTTGCCTTCGGCCGTCAGCGGCAGTACGAATCTGCAAATAAAGAACAACCTGCTGGAAGATAACTTCTCTGGTATTTCTATCTTCGAAAACTCCAACCGCTTCTGTAACTCTAACGGCAACACGAGCAAAACGTACTGCACGCCGTTTGTCTCACCTGTTATTATTCCGTCGCCGTACAACTATACTTACCCTAACCCAATCAATAGTACCCATCCGTGTTACACGAACGTCGGCAGCGCGCCGTACACAACCGATTGCCGTTGGAGTTCGCAAAATGTCCAAGTCTTTAATAACGAATTCCGTTTTGATGACTCGGTGGTGCCGTGCGCCGGGACATATTGTGGTGTGCATGCGTTATTTGCAACCGGCGACAATAATATTCCTTGGGCGCCTGCGGCCTACAACATCGCGACGATTCAAAACAAGATTATGTTCGGTGCTAATAACAAATTCTTCAATAACGCCTACTTTGGCGACTGGCGTTTTGCTAAGGGTTACGGAGAGAAGATCTACTATAACGAATGGAAAACAGCTCCGTTTAGTCAAGACGCGGGCAGCACATTTGCCGGCGCAACTTCACCTCCGCCAGTAGAAAACGCCCTCGACACCGATACTGCCACAATCGAAGGCTCGACAGGCAAATGGTCGGGATGGTATTCCGCAAGCATTGCCAGGTCCTCGCTAGAGGCGCATAGTGGCAGTAATAGTCTTCAGGTTACCGTGACGGGTGGCGGTGGCTGGGCGCTTGAATTGAATAACTACCCAGGTTTTGATGCAATTGCAGGATCAAAAACCGTGAGTTTCTGGGCAAAGCAGGGCTCGGGCACTATTACTAATGCAACACTTAGGGTGCGCTGGCGTGATGGTGGCGGGACGCTGCTGCAGACAGATCTTGTTCCGCTCGCAAGCCTTTCGACGAGCTGGCAGCAGGCTACGGCAAGCGTTAGCGCGCCGGCAGGAACGGCAAAGGTATTTTTGGAGCTTTACAGTAACTCTGGCAGCACGGGCAATACGCTTTATCTCGATGACTTTAAAGTAGGCGACGAGATTTAGGACGCTCGATGGATCTTCAGGGATCATTGCTTTTACTGCTGGTTGTCATTCTTATTGGTACGAGGCTGCCGTCGTATTTTCGTCGAGAGAATATGTCTAAAACCGACAGAGTTATTTTTGTAATCATGATTTTTGGGTTGCTTGGGATCGTTTGGCTGGCGCTTCCGGGGATTGGTAAATTGGTGCAATCTATTCTGTACTGATTCTCCAGGTTGCATTAGTTATAAAAGTATTTTAAAATATATATTAAGACACACCCCTCCGATTTGGGAGTTGAGATAGAGATGGCTACACAGCGTCCGGATTCTTCGACGGATCCGACCCAGCCGATCCCGCGCGACGAGACCGGCTGCACCCCGCCACCTTCGCCGGCGCACACTACGGTCAACTTCGGAACTCGGGATGGCGACGCTCATCTGAGGCCGACAAGCACGGGCGATGGCCCGGTCACCTCAGGAGAGCCGCAGCCGAGGCAGGATGGTCGCAGGTAGATGAACCCCGGGACGGCGCAGCAACACCGCGCCGTCCCACAAGGGGTTCGTCTACCTTTTTATTTTTTGTTTATTCCTTGTGCGCAATAATGGCTTTTGCGACGACACCAGTCGTAAGACCAAGGAATCCGATACCGAGCATCATAAGAAGCATACTGACGACCCGGCCGCCAGTCGTAACGGGAGCAATATCTCCGTAACCAACGGTAGTGATAGTAACCATCGCCCACCATATTGAGTCAAAGAAACTCTGGACGTTCTCGTTGACGCCGTACTCAAACGCATGAAACAAGTCTGCGCCGCCAAACATAATAAGCGCAAAATAAGAGAAAATTTCGAGAGGATAGGCATGTTTAATAAAGGATTGGGATTTATTAAAGAGGATACGAAGACGCACTGCTAGGCGAACAAAACGTAAAATGCCAGTCGGCTCTAGGTAAACCGGAATCGCCGCGAGCAGCTCCCACCAATATTTACGTACGAATTTGGATTTTTGAGGAGCTTCGCGAAAACGCCGGATCCAATCGCTAAGGAATACGAGCGAAATGAACGTGTCGATTATTAATAAATATACCGAATCAAAGATGCCGCTTTCGGCAACGATTTCGAACGCAACCATCGCGACGCTCAGGATGGCGAGAAGTGTTAATCCGACGTCTGAAGAGATGTTGAATTTTAACTTCGGGAAGGGATGGAGGACAAATGTCCATGATGGTTGTCGTAGACTCACCGAGCGATTGTAGACCATACACCCCATGTATGTCAAAGCTATTTTTTGCTGCCTAAAAATCTACTTAAAATCAGGGTTATAATAGGTCTATGAACACATATGTTGTATTGATGCGCGGTATCAATGTTGGTGGCAA
>DASUVJ010000035.1:0-43026 GCA_036378995.1 Saccharimonadales bacterium (SeqCode) | reverse complement strand
ATGTCGAAGTAAATGAATATCACGAACGAGCCATACTCCGTAAGTGCAGTCAAGCCACCCGAGATAAGATAGCGAACCGGTTGCTTATCAAGTATTCGTTTGATGGTTTGTGACATATTTCCAAGCATTATATGTTTAGCATACTATCAAATTGTCAAATGACATAGATTCCTCTTCCGAAAGTTAGTATTATATAAGAAAGGAACCGGGGACAAATTAGGAGAATTAGAACTATGAACCGTCAAGCATACGACCGTGAAATTTCGGCTTTTGCTCATTACTACCTTGGCGATGACGTAAAAGAAGCAATAAAACAACGCTACGCCAAATACATGCACACCTATCCAGGCAGCGCTAACGAAAAAGATATTGCAACACTGGATTTTGCAGTCAACCACCCATGGTCTATAAAATTACTGGATGCGGGACTTGCGATCATCTCCCCTCAGGCAGAACTCCGACGAAGGTTATATGTGATGTTCGCGCTCATAGAAGCAGACCGTGAATATGCGCATCTCTTCCTGGCTCAAAAAAGATCTAAACTTTATCTCTTAAATCTATTCTTTGTGGGGATTGGGGCTGTAATTAAGATGGTGGCCGGTATTGCCCTTGCGAAGGCGGTAGCACGCTAATGGCCGCATACGAGTATATCGTTGTCGGATCTGGCTGTACGGCGGCGATGGCCGCCCAGACTCTCGTAGAATCCGGCGCAAACGTTTTAATGATTGATGCTGGTGTTACTGATAAAAAATACGCTCGCCTCATTCCCGACAAGGACTATTTATCCATTCGAAAAACCGAGAAAGACCAATACCGTTATCTCGTAGGTGATAGTCTAGAGGGTATTACTTGGGGTTCCGTAGGAAAAGGAGAACAGATTACTCCGCCAAGAAAATACATTCTCGCAAAAACAGATGAAATTCTCCCGACTAAATCCGAGAATTTCTCCGTTGTGGAGAGTCTTGCATACGGTGGACTTGGCAGTGGCTGGGGCATAGGAACCTGGATGTGGTCCGACAAAGAGCTCGAAAAAGCCGGTCTTAACCCTGAAGAAATGGCCCCTGCCTACCAAACCGTATTAGACAGAATCGGCATTAGCGCCACGAACGACGATGCGCAAGAATACACTATTAGGTCGCTCAAGAACTACGATAAATCCGCCTCGGCAGATGCTATTCATTCCCGTATCTATAAAAAATACAAGAAAAAACGAGAGTACCTAAAAAAGCTTGGGTTTGTCATGGGACGGGCTCCGCTTGCTCTTATTACAAAAGATCGAGGTAGTCGAAAAAAGTATGACTATAGCGAGATGGAATACTACAGCGATAAAAAACAAAGCGCCTACCGTCCCTGGATAACCATTAACCAGCTTAAGAAGAAGACTAATTTTACATACGTCTCCGGCCAACTGGTAACTAAATTCGAGGAGAATAAGAGCGGCGTCATTATTACCACTCAGGATATTGATAACCAGAAAAAAAATACCTTCAGCGCAAAAAAACTTGTCTTAGCCGCAGGAATTTTCGGAACAGCCAGAATCGTATTACGCTCGCAACCTTCCAAGGACTCATCAAGACTGCCCCTTCTCTGTAATCCCTATTCGTATGTGCCATGTATTCACCCTGCCTCACTCGGAAGACCAGCAGAGAAAAAGAAGCTTGGCTTCGCTAATTTATCATTTTTCCTGGATGAGGCTTCAGATAACTCAAAAGCTTCGATGGCGTCGCTCTACGGCTATCAGTCACTTATGCTTTTCAGGATGGCGCGTCAAGTACCGCTCAACTTTAAAGATGCCCGTGTCTTTCTCCAATACCTACTGTCTGGTCTCCTTATAATGGGAATTCACCATCCAGATAGCCCAAGTCCCGATAAATACGTAAGCCTCGAGAAAGATTCATCATCGCCAACTAATGACTCTCTTAAGGTGCACTACAAACTCTCCAAAGAAGAAATTGCAGAAAACAAACGCCGTGAAAAGAAATACATGCGAGCAATGCGCTCATTAGGTGCATTCCCGCTTAAAAAATTCGCGCCCGGTAACGGAGCGAGCATCCACTACGCTGGCACCCTTCCTTTCAGCTCGACACCTTCAGTACATACTCTAGATACAAAAGGCAAGCTTCACGGAACAAAAAACGTATACGTCGCTGACGGATCAGGATTCACTTACCTGCCCGCAAAGGGATTAACATTCTCCCTCATGGCAAATGCACACCGAACAGCAATGGAGGTTTTAAATGACTAAAGCAATCGTTATCACAGGCGCAAGCGGACTTGTTGGAAAAGAATTAGTACGCTACTTCTCTGAAAAAGGCTATGAAGTACGCGCCCTCGTACGGAACCCGAAAGCTTTTAGTAATACAAAAAACGTTTCATATTATCCTTACGATCTGGCTAAAAAAGTTGATGGCACTCCTTTTAAAAATGCAGATTATCTCGTTCATACTGCATACACGAAAAGCGGCGAAAATGTTTTGAAGCAAAATGTTGATGCTGCAAAAAGCCTCCTCAAAATAAGCAGGGCTAACAAACTAAAGAGAAATGTATTTATCAGCAGTATGTCTGCTGACGAGAATGCACCGGGAGCCTATGGACGTCAAAAGTACCAGATTGAACAGCTCTTTACCGGAAAGAATGATACGGTTATTCGTTCCGGCCTCGTAATTGGCGAAGGCGGACTCGCTCATCAAATCATCGACTTTATGAGCACTAAACATGTCGCTCCACTTATCGATGGGGGCAAACAGCCTATACAATTTATTGCCATACAAGACCTCGCTAAAGTTATTGATACTATTATCGAAAAGGGTATCGGCGGTCAATTATATATAGGGACTCCAAGAATCTACACTTACAAAGAATTCTACCAAACAGTCAAGAAAAAGAAACAAATTAAAGCCCTGCTGTTACCCGTACCTTATTTCATTCCTCTGCTCGCCATTCGGCTTATACGCCTCCTGCGTCTCCCCCTCGCAGTAACTGAAGACAACCTAAAGGGGCTTCGAAACCTAAAGGCATACGACACCAAAGACGACGTAAAAAAAGTAGGCGTCACCCTCCAAGAGCTGGAAGAAATGCTCTAGTAAAGCCGTTTGTTTTCTTTAATTTGATAAATATAGCAAGGACTTGTCTTATCTAAAGCAGTCTTTGTTGTCGCTTGGCGTTTAACTTTATAGATAATGTAATCCTGCGTCTCTTTTATGAGACTGAATTTATTCGGACTATGTTCCGCCACATTCCTTAACTCTTTGATTCGATCGTTCCACTGCGGGACTACGATGTAATCGGTCTTCGTCATGGTTAAACTTTCCCAGTCAAGATCCTCTGCAAAAATACGCTCCTGGCAAGCAAGCCTCTCTTTACTTGCCGCTGTGGGCGTTGCGTGCGTACTGTCAATTGCAATAGTTTTTACAGGAATTGCCGAGGGCAAGAAGTAACTATCGCCCATCGTCGTCGCTACCAGCGACCCGGGTTCCATGACGCCGGACATTGTATCTTCTACGCGCTGAAGCAGCTTATAACGACCGTGATCAATGGCTTTTGTTCCTTCGTAAAAGCCTTTGTAGGTTTGCTTTATCCCTACAAAGATAAACCCAGTCACAATAAGACAAAAGAGAGTAGCGACAACCCACCACTGACGAGTCCTAGGCTTGACGAATCGCATTAAAAACTTCCCTATAGCATAGAGGCCAAATGGAATCATGACGAGCTGCAAAACGTCCATCGCTGTAAATCTTCCCAGAAGCCAAAGTGGCAGCCTATCATGTGCAACAGCCATGAAAACAGGGTTGTGGACGAGCACATAATAAAAGCTCAATAATGCGATCCCCAGGAGAGCAATTTGAGGCTGCGACCGTTTAAAAAGAGTAGCAATTACATAAACATACCCTGTTAGACCTATAAGGCTTAGGGCTAGAGCGAATGGCTCCGCCGGTAACGCAGGGGCAACTATAGATACACCAAAGATATTAATTGTCGGCAAGCTCCCGACAGCAACAAGCTCCTCGCTCAGATGCTGCGGAAAGAGTGCCGTGATAAATGGTGACACTAACAAAGCAAAAATGAGTCCCGCTATCACTTTTACATAAAAACCGTCGATCCTATTCCGCCGCACATAACTCCATATCAGAATAGCCAGTAAGTAAACTATCAGAAAAAGACCTGCCATGAGAGAATATGTAGGCTGTGTAAGTGCTATAAGAATCACTGCGCCCGATGCAAGTGTAATACCTATTTTTTGATACGCCCACATGAGTGAGAGGCCGATAACTAGCAAAATCAGCCAAAAAACAACCACTTTTGTTGGATACATAGCAACATACATATAAGACGGCGGCAACGCGAGTGCTACAAACAGCGAAACGACCGATAAATAGTAAGCGCCCATCTTTTTCATTCCCAACCATGACATGGCAACAAAGTACGCAAGCCCCATAATTGAAAGCCACTGCATCATCCTAAAGAAACCGAGCGACAAGTTCCACACTTCCGCGACCGATATAGGCAGCATCTGCGGTAATGGTATAAATAATGAATGGATAACATTCACATGGTAACGGGATTCAACTACCCCTTTTAAAATGCTGTCGTCAATCACAAACCCATAATTGATCAGGCCCATAATCTTTGCGATGTGAACATATGTGTCCGCACCGCCTGCAAATTGCGTACCAAAAACGAGACTGATTAAATAATCCGCGAGCAGGAGACATATGGCTGCCGCTGTGATTATAGTCGTTATCCAAAATTTTCTTCCAGGTATCTTAAATGTTCGTTTTTTAGCGCTCACCAACCACAAGAAGCGACCAAAATATCCAATGGCCGTTACAAGGCTACAAGCATAAAACGCCGTAAATAGAATTGCAGGCAATTTAAAAACATAGAGAAATAGCGAGAACAGCCCCATAACGACAACCGACGATGCAAAACACAGTAAAACAAGGAGCGGCAGGTTATCCGATACTCCGTCAGGGAGCTTAAACTTAAACTTTCGTCGTAAGACATGTAGCAAAAAAGCGCCTATTACTATTAACGAAAGCCAGTATGCAAACACTAAGACCGGCAGTATAAAAGAAGTAAGGATGGCTTCCTTCATTGGCCGGACCCTATTTTTTCTTTATTGGATGTAGTTGATCTTCGTAGCGAGCACGCGCTTCAATAATGGCCAGCCTCCTCGCAAGTCGGAACATCATATCGCGTTGATCTTGCTGTCTTAAATAGTTATTTAAGACATAAAAGATAAACACGAGTACCGTTGCATATAGCAATAGGTCAGCGCCTCTCCCTATTCCAAACACATTTGCGATAGAAGTCGTCATATCTGGAAAAAGTACGGCTACAACCATTGCGATCGCCAAAAGGACCAGCACTATTTTTTTAGAAGCCTTACCTGAATGCGTATTGCGCTGCCCTAACGCATAGAAGGCGAGAAAAAGCGCCGCAATGATCACTATGATTTGGACGTAGTTAACTATCATTTTGAAACCTTTCGAAGAAGTGTATCAAACCCAATATTGACTGCGTTAATGAGTGTCTGACCCTTGCCTCGTGAATAGTCAGAGTACTCAATAACAACCGGGATCTCTACATAACGGTATTTTTGCTTTGAAATAATCTCAAGAATTTCAGACGCATGTGCCATATCTGGCATTGTAATTTGCATTGTTTCGGCGACGTGCTGATTGAATGCCCTTAACCCGTTATGGGTATCAGTCAGCTTAACGCCAGAAGTGATGTTACTGAATTGAATAGCGAGTTTCAGCACCGCTTCTTTGCTTTTCTTCATCCCGATAGTCTCGCCAAGAAAACGAGATCCCAAAATTATATCGTGATCTCCTTTCTTAAGGAGCTTTATCATCTGCTTCGCATCGGCAATTCGGTGCTGGCCATCGGCATCAAAAGTAACGTAATATTTTACCGCTGGCAATTCTCGAGCAAACTCTATTCCGGTTTGAAGCGCAGCGCCTTGACCCATATTAATCGGATGGTTAACAAGCATTGCACCTGCTGCCATAATTTCGTCGGCACTGTTATCTTTACTTCCGTCATTTACGCAAATAATGTGGGCGAAGTGCTTCAGTAAATCAGAAATAACACCGCGTATAACCTTCCCCTCGTTATACACAGGTATAATAATTGCAGTATCCCTATTCATCTGTTTTATTATAGCAAAAAGCCCGATAAACGAACAGAACTCTCCCGTATTGATACAATAGCTATATGAAGATACAAACTGGCAATAAATCCCTCTCTTTGAAGACCCGAATTTTAAAAATAGGTGCCGCACCTCTCCTCTTTCTCGTCACCTCCCTACTCTCGGGATTGTTTTTCGTCTATAACGTTCCTATAGGATACGGAAACGACGAGGGGGTCCATGTACTTAAAGCGAGTGCTATCAGCTACGGAGATATCTTTAGCGACCCGCTAGGTAAAGGCACAACACCAGAGGGTAACGAAGTAACAACTTACGGCGTTGCCGCTCATGTGGATATTGCAAATTTGGAACATGCCTCTGGCCCTGCAAGAAAAATTGCCGAATGTGATCCTCAGTCATTCTGCACCCAACCAAGTCCAGAAATTAAGGATAAAATACAGGATCTAGCCGGGGCAGATGTCGACGAAAGCTCGGTAACTTTTATTGACTTAATGGGTGCAAATATCTACAACCCCATTGCCTATATCCCATCAGCCGCCTTTATAAAAATAGGGAATCTACTCGATCTATCCGCAGGAAACATTGTCATGCTAGCTCGCTTAGGTTCACTGCTGGCATTTATTGTACTCAGCTTCTGGGCCATTTATTTACTGAGAAATTCCCGAGCTAAATGGATAGTATTTTGTATTGCGCTGATGCCAGGATCGATCGTAGCCGCGGCATCCGTAGGAGTAGATAGTGTATTAAACGGCATCGCACTCCTTGTCTTTGCCTTGATAATTCGTGTATTTACAAAGGAAGGGCTCTCAACACCACTGCGCATCGTACTTATCACCGGCGGATTGCTTTTGCCCCTACTTAAACTTCCTTACGCCATTATTAGTATGGCTATCCTTTTCCTACCGATCTATCCATCTGCACTCAAGGGTTGGCTTACCCGTTTCGGTCTGGGTACAGCGATGCTTTTACCGGCACTTTATTGGACAATCGTCACTTCGGGCCCCAATACGACTCAATCACTCTGGGTGCACGCAGGATCGACTCCGCCTAATACGCATGATCAAATTATGTTTATCATTTCACATCCAATTGCCTATCTGGAAAGCCTTATAAAAACGCCACTCGTGAATGACTGGGCGGGCGGTCTTGGTGCACTAACCCATCAAGTAAACCTGCAACTACCATCACTCCTCCTGCTATTCGGTTTTCTACTAACTCTTTTAGCAGCCTGGATGGCGGTTCAAGATATTTCTTCCCGTCATAAAAAACGTTTTAACTACCTTATGTTTGCCGTGCCTACACTTTCAGTCCTCGGTATCGCATCGGCACTTTATGTTGCATTTAACCCTGTCGGTGCAGAGATAATTGAAGGTGTCCAAGGTCGCTACTTTTTCCCGATTTTGCCATTTATTGCGATCGCAGTCGCACTCCTCATTCCCGTAAAACTAAGTCTACAGCACTTGACGAGGCTTTTCGCTGCAGGCAATATCGCTATCTTGCTCTTGACTTGCTTCTGGTATTTTTCGGTCGTCTATTAATCCTCTTTACTACGAGAAGAATTGACACCGTGACACAGGCAAGTACTGACCAATAAATAAACCTGTAATCTACAGTTGCTCCTGTAGGGAAATAACTTAGGAGATAAAGGGCTGCAGAAGAGACGATCAAAAGGATTATAGAGTCTGTATTCCTATTCTTTTTCATGTATACAAACAAGCCTATACATGCCGCTAACCAGAACCACGGCTCGTACATAAAGTGGAAGTTCTTGTAGCCAAAGTTATTTACATATATGCCGACAATCTCCCCTGGTCTTTCAAACTTTACTTCTTGACCGAATTCATTCGGCTCAATGCCATCTTGCCATACATAGTAGACACCCTCTGCCGGAAATAGAAACGACACATAGCTCTGCGTCTTATAAAGCATATAGTCTAAGGGATTCGAAACGAGCGTCTTCATCCACAGTTCTTTCAGGCCACTAAAGTTGCTAAGACTAAATCTTTCCCGTTGTTCTTCGTTTGCGCACACCCAGTAGTTATTGACTAGCATCTTCTTAGAGCGGGCGCACTCCTGAACCTCCCGGATGTCTTCTTTAAAGTCCGGCGACAGCGAACTACTTCCCAATACCCCACTACTCGTTACGTTAACGACATCATCCAACATCACAAACGAGACCGGGTTACTGCTTTTTGAATTAAAGGCAAAGCTCATGAGTGAAAAACAAGAGACAGTAACGACGATCATACCCAGTGACGCTAAGACCTGGCGTGATCTAGTCTTGATAAAACCACTCTGCCTGAAGGCTAGGAACATCAATGGCACTATTGCGATTAGCGCGTTATATCTTACCAAGCATGCATATACCATTAGCATAAGACTTGTCACCAACAAGCCAATTCGCCCATAAACTCCGTGAATATATTTAAAGAAAAGGATCAATACACATGCGAGGAAGAGAGCGAATGCCATCTGATTATCTTTCCATACCACACCAGATATATTGAGAATGACAGGCAATATCCCTATAGCAAAAGGCAGGAGGCTATATTTACGAGAACCGGTTTCACGAAAAACATAAACCGCAAGAAGTCCAACTCCAAGCCAAAGGAGGAGCAGCTGAAAAAATAGCATAGCCGAAGCATGTCCTGTTACGGCTATCAATAAACGCCATAGGCCCATCATTGCTAGAGGTAGCATGTCATTCAGTTCTTGACTACCTAAAGCCTGGCCGAGTTGAGAAAGCGTGTCATTACTCATGTAACCCGGATAAAAGGTCAGAACATTTGCAATAAATCCCACCCCTCCGAGTAAACCCAGCACCCAATACCACTTCTGCTTGATAGACGCGATCTTCATGTAACTCATTATATATGGTGGATTATCCTTTAACAGAAAAAGTGATATTTAAGTATAATATAGACATGCCTTCCCCTAGAACGATAGATCTAAGCGTCATCATAACCACACATGCAGAAGGAATTTTAATCCACCATACTATTGCAAGTGTACGACGCGCACTTAACGAGCTTCATGATAAATATTCTTACGAGATTATTCTCCACGCGGATAATCCAACTCCTCAAACCAATGCCTATATAAAAGAGCATGCATCAACTTCTTTAAAAGATGTGCAAATATTCACCAATACTTTTGGTGACCTGGGTAGCTCGCGCAATTTTGCTATTAGCAAGGCCCACGGCCGCTACATCGCAACGATTGATGCCGATGACCTAATGAGCAGCAACTGGCTGTCCAATGCACTTGGTTTATTGGAAAAAAGTAAAGAACCGACTATTGCCCACTCAGAAGTCACAGTGGAGTTCGAAGGTGCTGATAGTCTCGTCATTAAGCACGGTGAGATCGACCGCGCAACGGACACGCTCCTTAGTGTATACGCAAACCGATGGAATTCGGTCATCGTTGCACCGAGAAAACTCCTTCTCGAGGAACCCTACACCCCGAATACACCTGGCTATGGCTACGAAGACTGGCACCTGAATTGTCGCCTGATTCAGCGCGGAATCCATAATATCCTCGTTCCACAAACGGCCATTTTTGTCCGTCGTAAAAAATCGAGTTCAGAATGGCTGCGCCAAATACAGTCTATGGCTGTTCTAAGAAAAAATCCCCTTCTGGCATTTGAAAATATACGGTCATTAAAGTCATCAAAACTTATTAATAAGGCTGAGAAGACCATGCCTTCTTTGACACAACGGCGAACCATAAAATCATTAGCCAAAAGGATAATAAAAAGCAATGCTGCTACGCATAGGATTGCACGATACGCCAAAATAGCCGCAAAGCGAAGGCAGGTGTCAGTCTCGCAAACTTCTCACTTCCCTGAATGGCTCGAGGCTGAGGCTCGAGCCATTCATGATATAGAAAAGCAGATATTTCCATCACGGCATCTCATGCACTCTATAGGTGTTTACGACACTATCACCGAAGAGCATAAAGTCGCAGGATCTCTTTATCAGCAGTTGATTGGTCAGCTCAATCACAACCGTTATGACTATCTTATTTTTGTTCCATGGCTCATCAAAGGCGGCGCAGATCGCTACACGATCGAATATGCAAATACGATAGCCCGAGCGAACAAAAAGAAGCGGGTACTGGTCGTATCCACCCTTCCTGTAGAGTCCATCTGGAAAGATCATCTTGACGCAAGCGTCGACTTTCTTGATTTCGGTACCATTACAGCCAATACCTCACCCGAGATTCGCTATCGGCTCATGGAACACATAATTGAGAATGGCGAAATCTCACATATCCATATCATTAATTCTGAATTTGGTTATGACTTTGTTCGCTTGCACGCGCCGTACATTACAGCAACTGACCGGAAAGTTATCGTGACTTCATTCAGTCAAAGTATCGACAAAGAAGGCCGCGTTTTTGGCTATTCCCACACACATGTACCTTTCGTGTACGATATTGCAACACTCATAACCTCCGACAACCAAGCAGTTATAAACATGTGGGAGAACGAATACGGGTTTGATCCAAAAAAGATGGTCGTACATCGTCAGGCTATTGAATTGCCAAGCAGTACGCCCCTTAAGTCCAAGAGCGGCACAAGCACCACCTCTCTTCGCTTACTATGGGCAGCGCGTGTATCTTTTGAGAAGCAGCCTGCTCTCGTCGGAGAGATTGCGCGATTACTAGGCGAGAAAGTACAAATTGATATGTTTGGTTCCATCGAGCCGGAGTTCAATTCTCTTCTTCGAGATCTTCCCTCAAATGTCACCTTTAGAGGTTCGTTTGACGGCTTCACCTCACTCCCCCTAAAGGATTACGACGCGCTCCTTTATACTTCGCTATTCGACGGAATGCCGAATACGATTCTTGAAGCCGCTCAGGAAGGTATACCAGTTATTGCCTCAGGAGTTGGCGGTATTCCAGAATTCCTATCAGACAATGCTGGAATCATCGTTGAAGACATACGCAACCCCCAGGCCTACGCCGACGCAATTGAGCGATTTATCACTGACACATCATTAAAAGATGTGACGGTTAATAATGCCTACAAAAAGCTTGCTACTGATTTTGCTCCATCAGCCTATAAAGAGAACATCAATGATTTCCTGAAAACTATTGGCTACTAGCTAACAGTTACTTCAACGGTGTTTCGCTGATCCGACGTTTCAAGAACAGGACCAAGGTTCCATGTCTGCCCATTATCAAACGTTCCTAGTAAGGTAAATTTGTACTTACCTTGCTTGTTAAGCGTTAGATTGAAGCTTATGACTTTTTCCTCACCCGCAGAAAGCGTCACAGGAACGACACCCGGATCGACGTTAGCGCCGTTAGGGTCGCGACCCATAAGGCCGACTTTACCTAGGTTAATAGAATTTGCCGAGTGATTTTTAACAGTAAAGGACACTGTAGTCTGGCCGTTTACTAGGATGGATGAAGGACTTGCCGATACACCACTAATGACTGTAGTGGCAGGTTTTACGTCTGGCTTGAATGTCTTTTGTACACTACTACTATCTATCTCGGGTCCCTCACTCCAGGTCATGCCGTTATCTCGGGTCTGTAATATCCCAAACTTATAGACGCCGGTAATCGTAGGCGTAAACGGCAGACTCACAACACGCTCTTCACCCGCAGAAAGCGTCACAGGAACGACACCCGGATCGACGTTAGCGCCGTTAGGGTCGCGGCCGTAGAGACCTATTTTACCAAGGCTTACAGACACACTAGAGTGATTCTTTACTTTGTAGAGAAGATTAGTTGAGGCACCCGCGTGAAGAATACTAGAAGAAGATGCTACAGATTGCGTAACGGTTGTTGAAGTTCTGGAATCTATTGATAACTTCTTAGATACACTAGCCCCATCAACATCCGGCCCTTCCCTCCACGTTGCACCATTATCTTTTGTAGAAAGAACCCCGAAAGTATACCTGCCGACAAGATTCGGGCTAAATGGGAAGCTCAATGTCCGCTCTTCACCCGCAGAAAGCGTCACAGGAACGACACCTGGGTCGACATTTGCACCGTTCGGGTCACGACCCATAAGTCCTACCTTACCCAGATCAATACTCTGTGTGCCGTAATTTTTTAGCTTGATCGTCACCGCGTCCTGTGCGCCAACATACAAACTATTCGACGAGAATAGCGGACCCTGCAAGAGTGTAACACCCGATGCCACAGGAAGTGTTAGATTTTTTTGCACGCCGCCTACTTCGATATCTGGACCTTCGCTCCATGTAGCCCCGTTGTTTTTAGTCTGCAGTATTCCGAATTTATACGCGCCTACAACAGACGGCGTAAACGGCAGACTCACAACACGCTCTTCACCCGCAGAAAGCGTCACAGGAACGACACCCGGATCGACGTTAGCGCCGTTAGGGTCGCGGCCGTAGAGACCTATTTTACCGAGATCGATAGCTGAACCTGAGTAGTTTTTAAGTGTGAACGATAAATTAGTAGACTGGCCAGTACGGAGTCCCGTAGAAGATGCGGCAACGCTTGAAATCTGCGTGACGGCAGGCCTTACAACACTCGAAACAGTATTTGTTATACCATTCGCCGGCAAAGGGTAATTATCCTCCCATGTCGCGCCGTTTGTTAGCGTGGATACGATAGAAATCTTATGCTGTCCCTCCCGTGCTGGGGTGAAGGATTTCGTATACACGTAGCTTTGACCTGCCCCAAGTACAATATTATCGGGCGCAAGGTCGTAGTTCTCATTATTTGGTCCGCGGATACCCGCGGCAATTCTACCGACATTCAGGCTACCGGCACTGTTATTTTTAACCGTAAATGTCACTGGAGTCGCTTTTCCTACTCGCAGCTCATTCTGAACAGACAGGCTTGATGTGAGCGTAGGCATCTCGACAACAGGAGCCGTAACAGTACGTGCATTTCCTAAGTTGCTGCTGGCAGGATAGTCGTCCCGCCAAGTGCCGTTAAGGAAATTCACTATACCGAATGTATATGTCTCTTCTATGGGCAAGACTTGTGACGCTCGATAGGTAACGGTTGAGTGTGCAGGTATATAGATAGGTTGCAGAGCATAGTCCAGGTTTCTCCCCTGGCTATCTCTCACCGTCACGGCCATACTTCCGATTCCCATTGGATAATTGGCATTATTGGATATATCAAACGATACGGTCGTAGGAACCTTAGTAAAGTGCCCCGAGGTTGTCGTACTAGAAACCCTTAGGGGTGAAGTGATGGACACGGAAGCGGCAGTTGAACCGAACCAGTCTGTAAAGTAAAGGTAGAAGTTCCTATTGCCGTAGGCGCTACAGCCGTCTCCTAAGCCGTATTGAGCATTTTTTGCCGCCCAGTTCGGCTGATATGGCGTGTAGCTATAAAGAGCAACTGTTGCCCTGTTTTCAATATATACATCACCGCGCCCACACGATGCCGTTGGACTCCAAGCAATTGAGTTCCAACCCGTATTAAATGGCACCCACCAACCTGCTTGATTATTTATATACCCCCTAAAGTGACGTGCCGCCTGATAAATCTGAGCGGCAAAGCTTCCATACTGCGGATCACATGCTGGCGCACCAGGTGCGACATTATCTGGGCAGCCGAAGCCCATAGCCTCGCTAAATTGCTTAGGGGTCGGCCATTCATCAGTGATCATGCCGTTTTCTTTTTGGAGTGTTACGATAAGGACTTGCGGGTTTATATTGAACTGCTGCGAGTAATTGTAAATGATCTGAGCGGCGCTAATTGCTCCCGCCGGAGTTTCATTTTTACCATAGTTGTTTTGACCGTTTACCGTATTTTCTTTGTAGTCAGTTATGCATCGAAAAGGTGCATAAATACCCCGCGCATTCATCCATTGAGCTCGTGTTCCGCCACCCAATTCTGAACGTTTTTGCCCCCAGGTGTCGCATGTGACCTTACTATTTAGGAAGTTCTGTATTTCCTGAACATTCATCGCGTTTTTGTTCGTAAATACGCCATCATCAATAATCCTGCCCGCGTTGAAGTTATGGGCGTTCGCAGCACTGGCGTCACCTACCAAAAAAACACTGCTGCCCGATGCGACTAAAAGGGCAAAAAAACATAAAGTAAGCGCTCTACGAAATCTCATTACTGCACCTCTACCGCACGCTGCGCACTACCAGACTGACCATTGCTCCCCTTATACGAGATCTTAGCCTGCCATGATCCTTTTTGCATGCCTTCGGTTGGTATATCAAAGCCCTTACATACCGAATACGAACCCAGGATCTGCGTTCCGGCTTCCTGCGTTACTACATCAGCACCGGTTTTAGTCAGCTCGAGACTACATGTACCATTATCATCAAGTGCTTCAATGATCGTACGAATCTGCAGTGTAGAGCCGTTTTGCCCGGCAGATGAAATCGTAAGTCCAACAGGCGTGCCGGTTGACCCATTTTGCCCATCTTGGTCCTTATTCTTTTCAGCTTCATCCTGTCTCTTGATGAAGTCTTCTTTTGCCTTGGCACCTGCGTTTTTTTGCTCATCGGAAGGAGCATTGTAATCCGGTGTATTCTCTGGCCTGTCTTCCTGATTACTTCCCTGATTAAGGAAATATGCCGACGCGCCCGCAGCAACAAGGACGGCAATTGCAATACTAGTGATGATAATTTTCTTTTTGTTTGAGCTTTGTTTAATTCGCATAACTTACTACATATTATAAAGTGTTTTAACCATAACGGCAATAACCATCCGTATAATAATCGCCTATGCGGTATAATAAGTTCGTATGACTAAAATCTCTGTATTGTTACCCGTATATAATGCCGAGGACTTCCTCGCACGAACCCTCGATAGCCTCATCCACCAAACTTACACGGACTTTGAAATTCTTGCCGTGAATGACGGGTCGACTGATGGTTCGTTAAAGATTCTTAAGGAATATGCAGATCGTGACAAGCGAATCGTAATTATCGATCAGAAGAATATGGGTCTTGTTAACACCCTTAATAAGGCAGCAGGGCTTGCCAAGGGTGAGTTCCTGGCACGTATGGACTCTGACGACCTGTCACTTCCGCGTCGCTTTGAACTGCAAATAGAAGCCTTTGAAAAAAATCCTGACGCTGTTCTTGTCGCCGGCGGCTTCGACGTTATGGATGAAGACGACGATATCCTCTATCACGACCCCGTTCCTACAGAGAAAGAGGAATTGAAGCGCGCGCTCTTTGTTCGTAACCCGATTGCGCACGGTTCTGTCATGTTCCGAAAATCAGCTTTTGAAAAAGCCGGTGGCTACAGCTCGGAGTGCGGCCCAACAGAAGACTACGAACTATGGTCGCGGCTTGTAGAGCTCGGCGATTTTATTGCCGTTGCCCCAACTATTTTTCGCTGGCGAATCAACCCAGGCGGCATCACGCAAAACAAGGCGAAGATCATGGGCGAGCACATGAAAGCAAATATCGAAAACTTTACGAGCAGAAATGAGCTGGCCGTAGTTCCTCGGTCATATCTAAAAAAACGCGGCGGCTTTTACGTCGATACGTATAAACCTCACGGCGTGGGAATGAAACACACTATGCTAAAAGACTGTACTGGCGTCGCCATGGCCTTCGCAAGAAAAGGTAAATACGGAAAAGCTCTTCACCAACTTCTTGCAGTGGCCTCAACGGGCCGTACTGGCGTGCGCATCGTCAATGAACGATTAACAAACACATCAAAATACTACATCCGTGTCTACGCAAACAAGAATAACGCCAAACCAACCACAATCGAGAACGCTTAGTTCTCGATTGTCCAGTTGTGCGGAAGTTCAATCATGCCGCTCCAACTTACATCAGATTTCGTAATCGTAAAGTGAGGTGGATTATCCTCGCTTGAATCAAGGCGCTCACCGACACCCGCAAAAGCTTCAGCGAGTACAAAGTATTTTCCTGGCTGAAGAGGGAGCTGAACATTGATCGACGCTTGCTTTTTGCCCTGAACATCCAAGCCATCTTTTAGCGTATTAGCACCTGTTATGTGCTCGCCGCTCTGCTTAAAGATATTCACACCGATACTCTTTACGCCGTCAAGACCGTCCCAACTCATTGAAACAGTGGCCGTGTCACCTACGCCGTAACTCACCTTGGCCCTGCCTTCTTGATTTTTTAGAAAAACCTTCAGAAGTGATTCGGTTTTCTCGTTCTTCTTGCTAACATCCCCGTCAATCTCTTCCTGGTTGAGCTTGCTGTATTTATTAGCAACTTTTCGGGGGTTTCCGAATTCAATGATTTCGCCCTTATCAAGGAGTAGCGCCTTATTACAGTACTGACGAACCGTTTCCATATCATGCGTCACCAAGATAACCGTCTGCTTCTCGGCCTTATAGGTCTCGAACACGTCCAAACACTTGCGCTGGAATGCTTCGTCACCTACTGCTAGCACTTCGTCAAAGATAAGAATCTCGTTCTTGGCTTTAATGGCGATAGAAAAGGCGAGACGCACCTGCATACCAGATGAATAGTTTTTCAGCTTCTGATCCATAAAAGGCTCAAGCTCGGCAAACGATACGATATCGTCGTACATATCCTGCATTTGCTTGCGCGTAAATCCAAGGAGTGCTCCGTTTAAGAACACGTTGTCGCGGCCTGAAAGCTCCGGATTAAACCCGACACCCAGCTCGATGAACGGAGTCAATTTACCGTTAAGCTCCACGCTTCCGGCAGTTGGTTCATAAACGCCAGCAAGAATTTTAAGCATTGTGCTTTTACCGCTTCCGTTTCGCCCGACGATACCGAAGAAGTCGCCCTTCTCCACTTCAAACGAAATGCCGTCGAGTACCGTTTGCGTTACTTTGCCGTTCTTTTTAGCAATATTAACAAATGCCTGCTTGATAGATGCGTTCTTGTGTTGTGGCAGGATAAATTCCTTGCGCAGATTTGTTACTTTGACCGCTGTTTTTTCATCCATCTTAAATGTTCTCCGCAAAGCTTTTTGACTGTCGTTTGAAGTATATGCTAGCAATTACAACCGTGAGGATGATGATCGCAAAAGGCACGATTACCCATAGCGGCTGAACCCGGCTCCAAAGGGTTACGGTAGTGTCTGTAACAAATAGGTAGCGTGCATCCTGAATGATCTGCGCCATTGGGTTTAACAGCATGAACTTCTGGATCTGCTCAGGCACCAGTGACAGCGGGTAGATAATCGGCGTCGCGTAGAATCCAGCCTGAAGAATAAGCTCCCAGATGTAGTTGATGTCTCGAAACTTCACATATAGCGCCGAGAGGAAGAACGCAACAGCCTGCGCAAAAACAAATACCTCGAGGATAATCACAGGAAGAAGCAGCCACTCAGCACGAATCTCCACGCCGTTAAAGAACGCAAATACGAACACGACAATAAGGTTAAGGAGCAGGTTGATGAACGCTGAGGCAGAACTTGCAACTACGATAAGGTAGCGCGGGATACTAATCTTACGAATCAAATCGCCCGACCCGACGATCGAGCTAAGGCCGGTCATCGTCGCTTCAGTAAAGAAGTTCCATAGTACGATTCCGAGCAGCAGGTAAACCGGATAGTGCTCAACACCGTCGCCAATCTTAAATACGTAGGTAAATACACCATAAAGGATGGCGAACATGAACAGTGGTTTTAGTAGTGACCAAAGGTAGCCGAGTGCCGACCCCTGGTATCGTATCTTGAAATCAGTGACCACCATCTCACGAAGGATAGCGCGATTTCGAACAGTTAGGTATCTCATCTTCTTTGATATTATACCAGTTTCGCTACTGCTGTATACTATTATCTAGACTCATGAAGAAAAAACCTGTCATCATTATTCGCAATGCAAAAAGCTATGATTTTGGTGGCGGCGAACGCTTTCCTGTCTTTTTGGCAGAAACACTCGCTAAAAACGAGATGACACCGATCGTCGTATCGCGTTCAAAAAAGCTGCTGGATTTTGCGAATGACCGATCCGTCCCCTCTGTTCGTGGTTGGTGGTGGTCAAATCAAAACTGGAGCGGCGCTCGTGTGCTTTTGTTCCCAATCTATTTGTTGTGGCAAGTAGTTCTCTTTTTTTGGTATCTTCAGCTCTTTATCCGAAAAAAGCCGATGGCCGTACACATTCAAAGTAAAGATGATTTCATTGCGGCGACATTTGCCGGTAAACTAGCGGGTGCGCGAGTCATCTGGACTGATCATGCCGACTTAAAGCATATTTGGCTCAATGTTCGCACCTGGTATAAAAACCCAGTTGGGAAGCTTGTTCATTTTGCCGCGCGTTTTGCCGATGCAATCACAATGGTAAGCCAGAGCGAGAAAACGCTCGTCACAGGCCACATAAAGAATACGGGCGTGCTTAATAAAATACGCGTCGTTTATAACGGAGTCGAAGATGAATCGGCTCTTTACGCCGACCAAAACAAAGAACCTGATTTTACTTTTTGTGTCGCCAGCAGGCTCGTGACGGACAAAGGCATAAACGAAGTAATTGAGGCATTCACCATGCTTCAAAAAAACACCCCCAACGTAAAATTATGGCTCATGGGTGACGGACCGGAGGCTGATACATTCAAAGATAAAACTGCTGGTAACGAGCAGATCATCTTTTTAGGCCATCAAAAGCGTCCGCTTGAATATATGGCCCGCGCTCATGTATTCGTACATCCGACTTATCACGAAGGTTTCAGTGTTGCGCTTGTTGAAGCGAGCATGCTGGGGCTACCGATTATTGCGACGTCCGTTGGAGGAAATACAGAAATAATCATCAACGAGACGACTGGTCTTCTTGTACCCGCTAAAGATAGCCAGGCGCTACGCCGGGTAATGGCGCGTCTCTACGAGGACGCCAAACTACGCAGTAAACTTGGGTCATCAGCCCGCGAACAATACCTTGGCCAGTTCGTCTTTAGCAACATCGTATCGTCAGAATTTATCCCCCTTTATAAAGGAGACCTATCATGAAATTACGCGTAGAATTAAGCTCGATTGCAACTCATTCCATTTCAGGAGTCGGCCATTACACAAAACGTTTAGCTGAGGCGCTCGATAAATCACCAGACACCGAAACTAACGGGGTGTATTTTAACTTTCTTCACCGCCAGCCCATTCCGAACATATCGCTAAAAAAACCAGCGACAGGAAACCCGTTCTTCCCACTCCGGGTATACGCAAAACTTCAGAGCTTTAATATTGCCCCGCCCTTCGACTTTTTGCTCCCCCGAGCCGACATTACCATCTTTCCTAATTTTGCCACTTGGCCGACGATCCGCTCTAAATTACGGGCAACCACCATTCACGACCTGACATACGTTCATTTTCCTGAACTCGTTGAAGACAAGAACCTCGCACACCTACGAAGAGTTGTTCCTAGGTCTGTCAAAAAAGCCGATCTTATACTTACCGTATCAGAGTCGGTAAAAGCTGAACTAGTAGAGCATTTCGGACTTGATCCAGACCGCTGCGTCGTCACTTCTATTCCGCCGGAGCCAGAGTATTTTGCCACAAATAACAACGAGATTCATAAAAAATACGGCATCCCAACGGAAAAATTCATCTTTTTTATCGGCAATCTTGAGCCACGCAAAAATCTTTCTACACTCGTAGAAGCGTATCAGCTTTTACCAGATGACCTAAAGAAAGAATACAGCCTGGTGCTTGCTGGTGGCAAAGGCTGGAAAACGGAAAAAAGTAAACAAGCCATCCAAAAAGCACAGGACGCCGGCGAGCAGGTCGTTCACATTGGCTATGCTGATCAAGCGGATGCACCCGCACTATTTCAAAAAGCCAGCGTGTTTGTAATGCCGTCCTTTTACGAAGGTTTTGGTATGCCATTGCTCGAAGCCATGGCGGGAAAAACACCCGTTGTAACATCAGACATTCCCGTCATGCGTGAAACAGCCGGAAGCGCCGCACTCTACGCCGATCCAAACGACGCCGCCGGCTTTGCAGTTCATATCGAAACCATCCTTCGCTCACCGGATGTTGTTAATAAGCTGAATGACGAAGCCGCCCGGCAACTTACAAAAGTATCCTGGGAGAATAACGCCGCTAAGATCGTACGACGCACCAAGGAGCTACTTGTTTAATGAAGCTGCTGGAGTACGAGGCGAAAGCCATTCTTAAATCTGCCGGCATCCCCATCCCCCATTCTTTCGTCATAACAAAAGGTGACCCGACACCAGAAGCTCCTATCGTTCTAAAATCCCAAGTACCTGTCGGCGGCCGCGGCAAGGCAGGGGGTGTGCGTATTATTACCGAGCAATCCGATATGCAGAATGCCGTGAGCGACATACTTTCTCTGAAGATTAAAGGATTTACACCCACGAAGCTTCTTGCCGAGTCGACGATCGACATTAAAAGCGAGCATTATATTTCTCTACTCATCGACCAAGCTTCTGCCTCTATCCGTCTCATCGCGCATAAAAATGGCGGCGTCGAGGTGGAAGATAACGACCAGTCGGGCTTCTTATCACTTGAACTCACCATAGAATCAATCGAGAACGCAGGAAAACAGCTCGCCGAACATTTAGGATACACGAATCCCGAGCCACTCACCTCGCTACTTAAAAAACTCTACGTCTGCTTCGTTCAAAATGATGCCACTCTTCTCGAAATCAATCCTCTGATATTTACGGGCGCAGGCGATTTTACCTGCGGAGATTGCAAGATGACCCTGGATGACGCGGCAGCCTTTCGCCACCCAGAATGGGATTTTGAGGACAAGCCGCAAAATACTAACTTCGTCGTACTGGACGAGAGCGGATCTGTTGCGACAATCGCCAATGGTGCCGGCCTCGCCATGGCGACAGTTGATGCCGTATCCACCGCTGGCATGCAACCTGCCAACTTTTTAGATATCGGTGGTGGCGCGAACACCGAGAGCGTTCTCGCGGCATTTAACCGTATCATGGAATTTGCTAATATCGACGCGATCGTCATTAATATTTTTGCCGGCATCACCCGCTGCGACGAAGTAGCAAAAGCGGTGATCGCCGCAAAAAAGCAGATCCCTCATCTTCCACCGCTCTTCATTCGCCTCGCTGGTACAAACTTTGAAGAGGCAGTTGCACTATTGTCTCAAGAGGACATCCCGACGCTCGCCACGCTTGAAGAGTGCCTGGCAGCCGCAAAGGAGAAGGCCAATGCGTAAAGATCTACTGACAGGAAAAAACGTCATCGTTCAGGGAATTACTGGTAGCCACGGAGCCTTCCATACAGCCGCTATGCGGGCAGCCGGAACAAACATTGTCGCGGGAACTTCGCCTAATAAGGCTGGGCAGCTTGTTGACGGCGTACCAGTGTACGCGACGATCCATGACATCCAAAAGGATATGACTGTCGATATCTCGATTATTTTCGTGCCGGCAGCTTTTGCAAAACAGGCGCTTATCGAAGCGATCGATGCTCACGTTCCCCTTGTTGTATGTATCACCGAGGGCGTTCCTGTTCATGACATGATTGAAGTTCGCAAACGGGCAGAGAGGGAAGATGTGGTCATTATCGGGCCTAACTGCCCTGGTCTGCTTATCCCCGGTGGCAATAAACTAGGTATTATTCCTGCTTCCCTCGCAACACCAGGTTCAGTGGGAATCGTTAGTCGTTCAGGCACCCTCACCTACGAAGCAGCCGCCGGACTCACTGCCCGTGGCATCGGACAAAAGTATATTATCGGCATTGGCGGCGACCGCGTACGCGGAACTGATTTCGTTGACTGTCTGGAGTTATTCGAGAATGACCCCGAAGTGGCATCAATTGTTATGATCGGAGAAATTGGCGGAAGCAGCGAAAAGCTCGCCGCGGACTACATAAAGTCCCACGTCTCAAAACCCGTCTATGCATATATCGCCGGCCACGCCGCACCAGCGGGCGTACAATTAGGCCATGCCGGTGCAATATTAGGTAGCGACGATGAATCCGCAGCCGCAAAAACAGCCGAACTGAAAAAGGCTGGCGCGATCGTCACCTCGAGCATCGTCGAACTCACAGCCTCTATAAAGTGATATACTAAATCCAATGAAAACGCATAAAAAAATTAGTATTCTTATCCCTGCCTATAATGAACAGGAAGTTCTTCACCACCTTTACGAGCGACTTTTTAAGCTCGCTGGCGAAACCGAAGATTACGACTTTGAATTCCTCTTTGTAAACGACGGCTCGCGCGACCGCACGCTCGAAATCATCAAGGAGTACGCGCGCAAGGATCATCGTATCGCCTATGTGAATTTGTCGCGTAACTTCGGTAAAGAAACCGCCATGCTTGCCGGTCTTGATCACGTTACTGGCGACGCGACGGTTATTATCGATGCCGATCTGCAAGATCCGCCGGAGCTCATCCCTAAGATGATTCAGTACTGGGAAGAAGGGTATGACGATGTTTACGCCCGCCGCAGCAGCCGTGAAGGCGAAAGCTGGCTCAAAAAAGCGACTTCGACCGCCTTTTATAAGATCCTTCAAAAATCGACGCGTATTCCTATTCAACAGGATACGGGTGACTTTCGCCTGCTCGATAAGCGCTGCGTTGAAGCACTTCGCCAGATCCGCGAAAGCCAACGCTACACTAAAGGGATGTTTAGCTGGATCGGCTACGAAAAGAAGGAAATCACCTACGACCGGGATCCTCGCCTGGCCGGCGAAACAAAGTGGAACTACTTCCGCCTGCTTGATCTTGCCGTCGAGGGTATCGTCTCGTTTACGACCGCTCCGCTGCGCTGGTCGACCATTATGGGCATGGTCATCTCCTTCCTTGCCTTCGTTTACATCCTATTCCTGGTTATTCGAACGATGTTCTTCGGAAGCGATCTTGCCGGCTATCCGTCAATGATGGCTGTCATCCTCTTCCTTGGTGGCGTACAGCTACTCTCACTTGGCGTTATTGGTGAATACATCGCACGCATTTTTAATGAAACCAAAAACCGCCCGCCATATTTTGTCGAGGAGTATCACAAGAGTGGTACTAAAAAATAGCTCCACCAAGGCTCGATTTTTAGTAGTCGGTGGTGCTAATACCGCCATCGATTTTGGCTTGTTATTTTTACTAAAAGCACTCGGACTTCCCGCTATTTCGGCAAATATCATTTCAACGACTACCGCCTTTTGCTTTAGTTTTTTCGCCAACAAAAAGTACACGTTTAAAACGAGCGATACGAACATAAAAAGGGAAATTGCACTTTTTATCACCGTCACTCTTTTTGGTCTATGGGTACTTCAAACGCTCGTTATTGGAGCAGTGACGTCCGTCCTGCAAAATACCTCCCTATCGCAGGAGGTATTACTATTGATCGCCAAATTATGCGCAACGATCGTGTCTCTTGTCTGGAATTACGTCATGTATTCGCGCGTCGTATTTAAACGCACCTAGCGCTTGTAGTCGTCTGCCAGGCGTACAATATCTTCTTCGTTTGAAGGATTCTCTCGATCGGCATGCTGCCAGATCTCCGCAACCACTACATACGTGTCAGGTACACCGGCAAGACGGTGCCGCTCACCTTTTTTAAACTGTACTACTTCGCCAGGATCGGCAATATGTACCTCGCCCTGCTCATCCGTTTCGCTTTTGTAGTACGCGCCCGGCGTCAAAAATGTCCAACGTTCAGCGCGGCGATCATGATACTGCCAGCTTAAACGCTGGTTTGGCGCCACGATCAAGATCTTCGGACTAAGCTCGGCGTCTTCCATTCCAAGACGCGCCTCTTCAGGGGTTAGGCCAGGGAAGAATTCTTCTACAAACTTATCAGCCTGCTCGCTATCTATGCGGATATATGCTCCCCACGGTTTTTGATCGTCGATCTCAACAATCGCATAATCAGCCGCTTCAATACTGCCGACGATCTCCGCCACAAAGGCAAGCTTGTCCCTCTCGCTTACATCAGTCAGGATCCCCAGCTTTTCAGATAAATCGGTCATGTCTTGCCTCCTTTTTCGTCTCTCTATTATACCGTATACTATAAAGACTATGCATATTGCCATTGACGCCAGAATCATGAACTCATCTACCGGGCGCTACGTCGAACGACTCGTCTACTACCTGCAGGAAGTCGACACAACCAATACCTATACGGTCCTTCTCCCCTCAAAAGATCTTGATTTCTTCAAGCCGACAAACCCTAACTTTACCGTCATGGCCGCTGATTTTAAAAACTACTCCTGGGCAGAGCAAACCGCGTTCAAGGCATTTTTAGATGAACTAAAACCCGACCTGGTTCACTTTTGTATGCCCCAGCAACCCGTTCTCTACACTGGAAAGCATGTGACGACCGTGCATGACCTTATCCTGCTAAAGACCTACAATTCAGATAAGAACTGGCTCGTCTTCCATGCGAAACAGCTTGTAGGCCGCTTTATCTTTAAACATATAGGCAAGACCAGCGAACATATCATCGTCCCTACACAGTTTACAAAAGACGAGTACCTGGACTTTGCAAAAATTCCCGCAAGCAAAGTTACCGTTACTTACGAAGCAGCAGATGTCTTCGCCGACAAACTGGAGCCGTACGAACACCCGTTTAAAAAATTCATCATGTACGTAGGCCAGCAAAGTGACTATAAAAATATCCGCCGCCTTGGCGACGCGCATCAAAAACTCCTCGAAAAACACCCCGATCTTGGGCTTATTTTAGTCGGCCGAAAAAATGCCTCCGCAAAAAAGACCGAGGAGTACTTTACTAAAAAAGGCTACAAAAATATCCTTTTCACCGATTTTATAAAAGACGAACAACGTGACTGGCTCTATACACAGTGCGAAGCTTACGTCTTCCCGTCACTCATGGAAGGCTTCGGTTTGCCGGCACTTGAAGCTATGGGATACGGCTCACCTGTTGTCAGTAGCTCGGCTACATGTCTTCCTGAGGTATACCAGGACGCCGCACACTACTTTGACCCTAAAGATATAGACGATATGGCACGTGCGATCAACGACGTTTTAACAAACGACAAATTACGCGAAAGCCTCCGTGTAAAGGGTAGTCAGCAAATCAAGAAATACTCCTGGAAACGAATGGCCGAACAGACGCACGCCATTTATCTTGATGCGCTTAAATAAGAGCTAAGAGCTTTTTTGAACGATGATGATCTTACGGTCATGACCCTCGCCTTCAGAGAAGGTGCGGATATCGTCGTATTCATCAGCCACACGGTGAACGACGCGGCGATCAGCAGGGTTGAGGTTCGCGACATGTGAGTCACCCGTACGACGAACTTCTTCGATCCACTGGCGGGCTTGCTCAGCGATTTTATCGGCTCGCTGCTTTTTGTAATCGGCAATATCGACGTTTACGCGGGTAATGACGGCGTCTTTATTACGAAGTGTCGTTGCAACGGTATACTGCAAGCTACGAAGCGTTTCGGCGTTGCGGCCGATGAGTACGCTGTTTAGCTCGGTGGAAGGAACGGAGAGTTCGATGATATCTTCCTCTAGACGTGCTTCAACTTCAACATTAGCACCGAAGAATGAGATGATGTCCTCGAGGTATTTTTTTGCAAACTCAACTGACTGCTGTGCGTCCATCACTTCTTCGCCCCTTTCTTCTTAGTGCTGTCCTTAGCCTTAATGCGAGTTACGGTAGCTTCGCCTGCAGCTTTAGCGCGGGCTTTTGCGGTTGCTTTTTTAGCAGGCTTTTTAGTCGGTTCGTCAGCAATTTCTTCAAGCTCTTCTTCGTCCTGCTTCAAGAGGTACGACTGCTGAGCGACGGCAACAAGGTTGGATACTGCGTAGTAAAGTGCGAGCGCGCCAGGAACGCTAATCATAATGAAGAACATAAAGAAGGGAAGCACCTTCACCATCTTGTTCATCATAATGGCGTTCATTTCAGCCTGGTCGGCCTGTTTGCCGTCAGCAGCTTCTGCCATGACGTCACGCAGGCGCTTTTTGCTTTCGCTTTGCGGCATGGTTTGCTTGCTCATGACGAACTGTGTATAGGCTGCAACAACGGCTAGAACAATAAGGAAGATATCGACGCCGTTCGTCGTAATGGCGGACTTCGTTAGGTCGACAAGGCCAAGAAGCTTTTCGTTGAACTGCTCAGGGTGCTCGATAAGCGCTTTGATTGGTCCGATATTCTCCATGAAGTCGTAGGTAAACTTTGCAATCTGATCGCGGTGCAGTGTAAAGATCTGAATAACACTAAAGAGAGCGATGAAGATCGGCAACTGAATAAGAAGAATACCGATCGAACGGAATGGGCTGACACCGTGCTTTTTATAAAGTTCGAGCATCTGCATACTCTCCAGTTGTCGGTTACCCTTGGCGCGCGCCTTAATCTTTTTAAGTTCAGGCTGCAGCTTTCGCATCATTCGCGTTTGGTGAAGTTGTTTCTTTACGATCGGGAAGAGTGCAAAACGCACTAAAATCGTAAAGATAATAAGGCTGATGCCAAAATCACCGCCAGGGATAATACTATAAAGACCAATCAAGAGGTTGAAGATTGGCTGCACAATCAAGATATCGAATATATTCACGTCTGTTAAACTCCAGAAAAACTATTTGTTTCTAAGTATAGCAGTTTACGGCCTCTATTTATAGAGATCTGCCTGAGAAAACAGCTGTTTCACAGTTTCGGAAAGTTCTTCGTGCGGCAAACTAAGCACTTCACCCGAAAAAACCATCACCACGACATCGTGCGGATGAGTAATAGCAGGGAGTTCTTGTCGAATGATTTCGTAAATACGGCGACGGATCCGGTTACGACCTACGGCCGACTTATGTACTTTTTTGCTCACAACGATAGCAAAACGCGAATGTTTACGGTAGGGGTTGGATGTGTATTTTACCGTGATTAAATGCGAACGAACCGCCTGTCCGTTTTTGTAAACGTAACGCAGACTGCCATGACCATGAAAACGATGTTGTGCGGATAACATAATAAATTGTTTCTTATTATACCTTAAAACAAAAAATACGCCTCTTTAGATAAGAGGCGTAGATTCATAAGACTTAGACAGTCAGCTTTGCGCGGCCTTTGATGCGGCGGCGCTTGATCACTGCACGACCAGCCTTAGTTGCAACACGTGCACGAAAACCGTGTGTACGGGCGCGGTGACGCGTGTGTGGTTGGTGAGTTCGTTTTGGCATATCCCTAGTACTATACTACATCTCCCCTGTTTTCCGCAAGAAGTAGCCTTGAATTTCGTGTTTTTAGTGGCATACTAATATATTTTATCCACAAATCTCCCCTATTTATCCACAAATTAACAGATCGGTCGCACAACTGTGGATAAATAGCACCTCTATCCTGCCTCCTCTATACCCTCTCTACTTATGGTTGTGGAAAACTTTCAACGTGTGTATAGTTAGTAACAGAAAACATTGAGGTAGAACGAGACCGGGGAAAGATTTTTAGGCATGCACCACGCACTATGGCAAAGCGTTTTAGGAGAAATTGAATTGTCGGTTTCTCATGCCAACTTTACGACCTGGTTTAAAAACACCGAACTTATTGACCAAAGCGACGACGTCGTTACTATCGCCGTCCCGAATATCTTCGCCAAGCGTCAGTTTGAAGTAAAATTCAACGACCAGATCAAGTCTGTCCTTGAAAAGAACGGCGTCACACCACGTAAAATCACCTATACCGTACAAACCAGCGGTAAAAAGACTGTTAGTCGCGAGACGACAGCTGCGGCGTCAGCCACGCACACTTCATCTCAAGTAGACGAACTACTTGCTCCCCGCCCTACGGTGAGTGTCGGAGCATCCAATGGCCTCAATCCGCGCTACACGTTCTCTAACTTTATCGTTGGATCGTCAAACGACCTCGCCTACACCGCCTGCCAAGCTGTCGCGAGCAACCCTGGTACTAAATATAATCCCCTCTTCCTTTACGGCGGCGTCGGTTTAGGTAAAACCCACCTTATGCAGGCAGTAGGAAACGAAATCGCCAAGACTCAGCCCGAAGCCCGAATTCTTTATATTAGCTCCGAAACATTCGTAAAGGAGTTTTTGGAGAGTATTAGATTTAAAAAGAAGGGGTTCTCCGATAAATATCGAAACGTCGATGTCCTGATCGTTGACGACATGCAGTTTATCGCTGGAAAAGAGAAAACCCAGGAAGAATTCTTCCACACTTTCAATGCGCTTCATCAGAGTAATAAGCAAATTATTATCAGCTCGGATAAACCGCCGAAGAGCATCCCTACCCTGACCGAGCGTCTTCGCAGCCGTTTTGAATGGGGAATGTCGATCGACATCCAGATGCCCGACTTCGAGACTCGCTGTGCCATCGTCGAAACGAAAGCTTCCCTCTCGGGCGTCGAGCTTGCGCGCGAAACGGTAGAGTACCTCGCGAATAATATAAAAACGAATATCCGCGAACTCGAAGGCGCGCTCAACCAACTGCTTGCTTACGCCGAAATGCGCGGCGTCGCACCAGATATCTCTACTGCTGAAGGGCTCATCGGAAATGTTCGCCACTCTCGTCCGCAGCACGTCACACCAAAACAAATCATCGATAAAACAGCTCGTCACTTCCAGATTGACGTAAAAGAAATCTGCAGCGCTAAACGCGACAAGCATATCGTCGTTCCGAGGCAAATCGCCATGTATCTTTTGCGGAGCGAGTTACACCTGAGCTTTCCAAAAATCGCAGGCGAACTCGGCCGAAAAGACCACACGACTGCCATCCATTCCGTCGAAAAAATCGAAAAAGCCATCAAACTCGATTACATGGTTCGTGAACAGGTAGCTGAAATCCGGGAGAAACTCTATGCTTAAGGCCTGTGCAAAACATGTGGAACGAACGGGTATATTCCTATGGAAAGCCGGTGAGTTACTATCCACACTTATCCCACAAAGCATAAATCACCCCACAGTAGGCAGTGTAAAACGACGAGTTATCACCAATTTCATCCCCACATTTCCACTGCAACTTTCCCCAATCAAAATAGCGATTCTACCCCTGACTGAACACTATTTTTACCCAGTTTCCACAGGACCTATTACTAACCCCACTAAAGGAAATTAAAAAGAAAGGTAATACATAATGGAACTTTCTGTAACCCAAGAAAATCTAGCAAAAGCACTCAGTAATGTGGGTCGAGTAGCGAGCAGTAAAGCAGGTCTCCCTATCCTGAGTAATATTCTGCTTCGTACGGATGGCAATCGTTTATTAGTAGCAGCAACAAATCTGGAGATTGCATCGACCCACCTTATTGGTGCAAAAATCGTAACACCAGGCGCGATTACTATCCCTGCCCGTCTTGTTAGCGAGTTTGTCAGCAGCCTTCCCAAGGGAACGGTCGATCTAAAAGTAAAAGACAGCCATCTGACGATTTCATCGGGCACATACCGGAGTGTTATTAACGGCGTTGTTGCTGATGAATTTCCTGAACTTCCTACTATCGATGAAAACTCATCAATCCAATACAGTATTAGTACCGCAGAATTTAAACAGGCTGTCTCTCAGACGATCATTACGAGTAGTAGCGACAGTACGCGTCCGGTTTTAACAGGCGTCTACTGGCATTCTTTTGAAGGTAATCTTTATCTGGCAGCAACAGACGGCTATCGATTAAGCGAACGCAAGCTTGTGGAAACCTCGAGCGAAGTGGCGGCAATTATCCCCACCTCTACCCTGCAAGAAGTACTGCGCAGCTTGTCCGACGATACTGACGAAGTTGAAATGCTGTTCGATGAAACCCAAGTGCGTTTCCGTGTAGGCGAATCAGAGGTGACGAGCCGACTCATCGATGGCAATTACCCGGACTATCGTCAGCTTATTCCTGCTGAATCCGAAACGGTTATTACGATAGACGCAGCTGAATTTGTGCGTATTACCAAAATCGCAGGCTTGTTTGCCCGGGAATCCGGCGGAAGCGTCACGTTGACGGCTGATAAAGAGAGGCAGTCACTCGCGATTCACTCGATAGCCTCAGAACTGGGCGAAAACACCTCCAGTGCAGCGGCGGAAGTATCTGCCGACGGACAAGTAACACTTAATTCACGCTACCTTGCAGAGGCACTGTCTGCCGTGAACGGTTCGGTAGTGGAGTTCCGTTTTAGCGGAAAGCTTGCTCCGTGTGTTTTGACGGCAAAATCAGATAGCGTCAATTACAAACACATTATTATGCCGCTAAAGAGCTAATATGCCGGTAATCACGCGTCTTCGCGTGCAGCACGTGCGCACGCATTCTGATTATTCGCTTGCCGTCTCGCCGACGACAACGCTTATTACGGGTGCGAACGGCAGTGGAAAGACATCACTCATTGAAGCAGTTCATATCTCGCTTCAGGGCAGCTCATTTAAAGGATCAGATACTGAAGTATTGCAGTCGGATGCGCCGTGGTACCGAATCGATGTATTGTTTGATGATGGCAGTGAACGAACTGTAAAATTCGACCCCTCCCGGCCTAACGGCAAAAAGCAGTTTGTTTTTGACGGTAAGACGCATTATCGGTTAACGCACCAGTATAAATACCCGGTTGTCTTGTTCGAGCCAGAGGATCTTCGCCTTCTTAATGGCTCGCCCACTAGGCGGCGCCAATTTATCGATAAATTCATCAGTCAATTAGATCCAGAGTATGCGTTGTCTATTCGTCGTTACGAGCGGGCGCTAAAACAACGTAATACGCTCTTAAAACGCCCGTACGTGAGCGCCGATGACTTATTCGCATGGAATGTGTCATTGAGCGAATACGGCGCGTATATCATCTCCAGGCGCGTTCATTTCGTTAATCAGCTCAACGAACGGCTAAATAGTACCTACAGGGCTATTTCTCGCAGCAAAGATGTCGTTACGATGCACTATTCGTATGGTGACTCACCGAATCTAAAACAGAAGCTTCTGAGTGAGCTTCATGCGCATACGGAAAGAGACGCAGTACTCGGTTTTACCTCAACCGGCCCCCATCGACATGATGTTTTATTTGATTTTAACGGATCCCCTGCTCTTACGGTCGCATCGCGCGGCGAAGTGCGGACAATTATTTTGGCGTTAAAATTTTTAGAGGTAGATATCATCGAATCATTAACTGGCAAAAAACCGATCATTCTTTTAGACGATGTCTTCAGTGAACTTGACGACGACCGCCAGGCGACGGTCGTCAAACAATTTGCCTCGCACCAGACGATTGTTGCGAGCGTCGGCGCGGTAGACGCGGACGGAACGGTTGTAGGGCTCTAGTCTTCAGTTGGTGCTAGTTTATTAACTTCGCGGAGAATATCATCCGGAACATCTTTAAATTCGGAAGTCGTAAGAACGAGCTGGGGCGTTCCGACAATCTTCCATGATCCGTCGACCTTATTTAAAATGATACGGTAAAAGTCTGTCTGACTTCGCAGGTCTAGGTTTGGATTATTGCTTACGAGCAGCGCGCCGAACCACTCACCCTTTTTAAAGATTGTTCCCTTTTCTACGGTGTGCGACTGCATTTGGGCTGGAAAAGCTTCGCCGATCGCCTCGTTAATTGCTGGCTGCTCGGTTTTTAAAACAGAAGCAAGATATTCTTTTGAGTATCCTGGTGTAACTGATACGGACGTATCCTCGTCTTTTACGGTGAATGCGATTTCGTCTTTCGCTACTTTCTCGCCTTCAGGGATAATAAAGTAGCTGCCGTTTTGTAGCGAGAGCTCGCCACTTGCGGTAAGTTTTTGCAGTTCATCCCCGTGGACTTCGTGGTTGTGCCCTTCTTCCGGGTTAATTTTGTAGATGAGTGCCGCTTTGACGTCGCTACTAAGCGTAACAGTCACTTTATGGAACGAATTGTAGTATGCTAGGCCTGCAAATGTCGCAGCGGCGAGAAGTATGATAGCGATGGATAGAATGACTAATTTTTTCATGATGCGAATGGGTTCTTGTAATCACTAAAGTTAATCTTAAAATCGGTCGGGTCATAACCCCACTGGCGAAGCTGGTAAATAGCTTGTTGGCGGTACCCTTCTGCGGCGCTAATCTCTAGAATAATGGAGTTCCCTGTCGGGTCGGAGTTGTCGGCACGGTAACCGATCGTGTAGAGGAAGCTGTCATAAGGAAGGAGTGATACGATCGGATTCTTTTTTGAGAATATTTCACCCTGTTGTTGGGCTTCGACGCCGGCTTCAGATTCGAGGTCTAGGTATTCCTGCTCGTTCTCTTTCGCCCAGGTTTTCGCCTCGTCGGATTCTGCGGTTAGCGGAATGCTAATAACTTGCCCGTTCGTTTCGATATTGGCTTGGTTCGTAAATTCAGTAAACCCTTCTTTGCTTCCTTTGATCTCGTAGTAACCTGGCTTTAGGTAAATGGTTCCGTTCGAAACCTCTGTACCGTTCATTGTTATTTTTGCGTCCGATGGAACAGCATTGATCTCAACTGCCACCTTGCCGCTTCGTGTGATCGAAGTGTATGCAAAGTAGCCGACAAAAACCAGAACGATCAAGACGATAAACGTAATGGCGAGCGCGATGTTGCTTTTTGGATTTTCCTGCATGTCTTACCTCCTATTTCTTCCTGTACCAGGTTACATCGCCGCGTGTCAGGCTTTCTTTACCGGCCATTGGTGAACGCCAGCTCTCACCGGTAGTACTAAATGATGCGGATGCAATCTTGCTGTCAAAACCTGGAATCGTACCGACGTATACAAAGGTGTGTCCTGGGCTAAAGGCAACATCTCCTGGCTGGAGCTCTGCGGTATTGATACTGCCGCCGGTACCGACTTTACTCCAGTTCTTTTGTGCCCACGCTTCTTGGGTTCCGGTTGGCCCGGCTCCTTCACTGGATTTGCCACTATGATTATATTTCGGCTCAAAGTTACTGTCGATCAATAGGCGTGTTACGAATGCGCCGCAGTCGACACCAATCTGGCCGTTCGTGCCGCCACCAACGTACTGGCCACTTTCTTTTGCTTTTACCATCGCATCCTGGTATTCAGGTTTGTTGTTTGCGTATGGTGCTGCGTGGTACTGAGGCCAAGCATACTTGAGTGTCATGACAGATAGGTCGCCACTGACAACGACTGCGTCACACTCACCCTTTCCTGCTGTGGATGGAACGGCCTCTTTGATACCGTTGATAATACCAGTAGCATAGGCTGCTTTGCGGTCATCGGTAATGCCCGTTCCCTTGTTTTGGGCAATCTCGTTGTACACCCATGGCACTGTTGGTGACCAAAGCTGCACCAAGGCGATATTACCCTTCGAGTCGATGCCTGCACGGTTAAACGATCCGGTTTGAGTTGATTGATCTTTGTCGGTGTCGACCGTGTGACCTTCAGCTGCGGTACGGGTGCGAGCAAAGATGTCTGCGAATTTTTCACTGGTGCCGGCAGTCTTCTTTTCGTCTTCGGTGTCGCCGAAGGTGTCACGTTTGCCATTGTATTCGCGGTACTTACCTGTGCGCTGCGGCCAGACTTCGTTAATTTCGCCTGGTGTAGTGTGAATACTAACAGCGATAGCGGCTTTAGCTGCAGCTGCGGCATCGGCGCGCTCGCGGAAAGTTACTTTGTCGTCGTTACCGGTGCGAGCCATTTTTACGGTGTATCCAGCGCGTTCAAGCTCGGCTTTTACACGGTTAGCAACTTCAAGGGCATCTTCACGTTCAGGGCTGTTTGGTGATTCTGAAGTGCGGAGGCCGCTCTTTTGATCGGTGTAAGGAGCGATGGCTCCACCATGGCCCGGATCAAGGAAGACGACCGGTTTGGCACCCCCGGAGGTACTTCCAGTGGTCGTGCCCGTCCCGCCTTTTGGCGGGAATTTCTCTTTTAACCCATATGCCTCCTGGGCATATCCGCCACGTACTTTAATGACCTGGTCTTTGCTGTCGGCGGAGCGCTCAAAACTATCATGCCAAAAAACAAGTGCATCCTCGACAGTCTTTTGTTTCTTTAGGACTTCCCATTCATTACCGCCACCGCGAATAGCTTGTCGTGACTTAGCCTCCTCTACAAGGTACTGGAGTTGGAAGAGAAGGTTTGAGACAGCAACCCCCTTCTTTTTTGCAGCATTTTCAAGTTGGGTGCGTCGGCCGTATGACCACTGCGCGATACCATATCCAATGCCATTACCCTCTTTTGCGTCGGGTTCAAAGTTTGGCCCTGATTCTTGACGGAGGTTACCCATGACACCGGCCGCCTGCTCGGCTGTAAGGGCATCTTCGGCATCCAAGTTACCATCATTACCGACCAGGAAGTTCCAGATTTGCTCGGCATTTTTATTGCCTACCAGGCTCTTGCTTCCGGTGGCTCCGACGTTTTTACATGCGTTAGGGTCGGTAAATAAAATGTTATTGCCGGAATAAAATACCGTATCGAGCGCCATAACATGCACGGGCTCGAGCGCCATAACGGAAATACACAGCGCAAGCAGTCCGCGCTTTAAGTGCTTTGCTGATAAACGGAATTTCATTCTAGCTCACTCCTTGGACATATGGTAAATCTGATTTGAATATATCTCGCGCTAACCATGCATTGTTGTAAAAAGTAGACTCTACTACCCACGATTGGTACTCATCGTAATCGCCAAAGCCTGTATCAACAGCAACGTTCAAATAAACGATAATTCCAATAGCATTAGTCTTCTCTAGGTCATACCAACCCGTCTCAAGGATCGTCACCTGGGCAGTGCTATACGTAACGTCGTTAATGGGAGCGGCTGCGGTAAGCGCCGGGCTGCCTGGCGAGAAGAACTCGCTAAGGCGTGAAGCACGTGCTTCGGGTTTCTCGTCTTTTTCCTGCGTAACGAAGGCTTGTGCTGCTTTTGAAGCATTCGTCATGATCTGTTCTTTAAGCTCGGGCGTAAGGGGTTCGCCAACGGCGTCGGTTCCGTGGTCGTGCGGATCTTCAGTTTGCGGCTGCTCTTCCTCGGGCGTTGCGTTTGCCTGTGAATTTTGCGGTTCGGCTGATGGCTGCGGTGTTGCAGTAGTGAGCGCAAGGATTCCCGCTATAACGATGACAATCAAAAGGATCGAGCTTCCGATAATTATGATCTTTTTTCGATCGGTCATCATAGCTGAACTCCTACCTTCTTCATGTATGCCACCGGATCTGTGGATTTTCCGTTTTGTTCGATCTGGAAGTGAAGGTGCGCACCAAAGGAGTGGCCTTGGTTACCTACCTTGGCGAGCTTGGTTCCTGCTGTTACCTCTTTACCTACGTCGATGCCGCTTGCAAGATCACGGGTGTAGTAGTGCATGTATTTTGTCGTTACGCCACCGCCACAATCGATAGTAATAATGTTCGTTGGACTGCGCCCGCTCCAGTCGCCGTACTTTCCGACACCGGTAATTTTACCTGTACACGCTGCAACGAAATCGCCAGCAAAGCTCATATCTGTTCCGTCATGGAAGTCGTTTGCACCGTTGAGAACGCGTGGACCGTAGTCACTCGTAATTTCATATTTGGTGCCGCCAGATGGATTAACCCATGTACCACCTGCCGTAGTAGCGCCAGTTTCGTCGCCGCCTGCCGTGTCGTAGCCGTTATCCATCGTGTCATTAAGACTGTGGTACATCCAGAAGGCATTAAAGTAATCGAGTCGTTTAATTTCTTCTTCACTCTTATCTTTATTAACACAGGTTAGTCCGATAGCTTCGTCACTGTTGTCGTCGCTATTTCCAGTTTCCCCCCAACCGTCTTCGCGCTCGGTACAGAACTTGATCCAATCTTTAAATTCATCACTCTTAGGTGTGCCGTTTTCGTCGTCCTCGATGTGCTCATTTTCAAGCATCCATCGGGCAGCTTCGTCCGGCTCAATGTTAAGTCCACCCGGGATATAACGAGGGTTACAAAATACATCTGCGTCGATTCCTAGCTCGTGATAGCCTTGGTCGCCGCCACACTGTTCGAAACGCTCCTCGTTGTAGCTCTGAGCGGCACTGGCGTGCGGTACGAGACTGGAGAATCCTGCGGAAATAATCGATGGGATACTCGTAATAGCTCCGGTAATACTGCTCGAGGCGCCGATGAGCGCCGGGTTAACTTTTCGAACAGCTGATCCAAGGAACGAGTACTGGTTGTTGATGTCAAACGGCGTTTCACGAGCTTCGTAGGTAAGAACAGCAACTTGCTCGCGTTTTACTTCGTTTGCTACCTTCAGGTAGTCCTTTAACTGGTTTTTATTTGCAGGCCGCATACCATGAGCCATTGCCATACCCCCAAGGAGTCCACCCGCACCGGCGAATGCGGCGTCTCCTGCGTCGATTCCTTCAGTGGCACCACTGACGACGGTTCCGGCCATAATATCTGCTAAGGCTGCTTCGAGGAATGGCATGGCAAATCCAATCGCAACCGAGGCACCAATCGAAACGGCTGTAGATACACCAAAGCTTCCAACTGCCGATACGAGTCCTGCGATCAGTCCAGCCGCACGTGCCCACCAGCTTTGAACGACACTACAGAACGAGCGAATATTATCTCGACCACCTGCCAAATCTGCGATTTTATCGAGCACACCAGTAAACGATCCAACAAGACCGCCGCCGATCGTGTATTGCTGGTCGCGTGACGTAAGTTTAGGGGCTTCGTTATAGGCTGCTGTTTTATACCCCGGGGCGTCAAAGGCGTTCTTTCCGTAGTAAGGATTAGGACGTGCTTTAGCCTCTGCATTTTCTGGACTATCACCCTCCCAGACACTGCCTTCGTCTACGATTTCTTTTTGCATGTCGACAGCTGTTAGTTTATCACCAAGGTGCGAGACTTCATCTTGCGTGGCCGTACCTGCTTTTATGCGGTCGGCGGTCACAAAGAATACCATTACAAATTGAACTAACTGCATTAACCGCGTGGCTTTTGCTGCGGCGGCCACCGCCCTGGCAGTGTTCCATACTGTACAGCCTGTATCGGCCGCACCAAGGACACTAATACCCTTTAGGCCATTTTTAAATGCTCCGCTTACTGCCTTACTGCCGGGACTTGCGCTGTTCTTTTTTTCTTCGATGCCTGCCATGTTGCTGGCGTTCTTCTCGGAAATCTCATTGAACTTACCTTCGTCTACCCTTGCGCCTTCAGGTACGCCGCCTTCAGGTTCTTTAGCGTAGACTTTTTTACCATCTTCATCAATGACGTATTCGTTGCCCTTTTCGTCTTTTAGTTTGCCGTCGGCGCCCACACCAGCCTGCTGTCCTGCGGTAGCGGAAGTAATAGCCTCGTCTCTTTCTTCTTTAGTGCTTCCCTCTACCTTCTTACTCTTATCCGTTTTCATGCGTTTCATGAAACCATTGGATAACTTATCAAAAGCTCCGGCAAATGTCGGGTTAAATGCACGTTTCATAGCGCTGCGCCCCTCCACGCTATTTCGGAGGTAATTGTTAAGCTGTTGCGGAGTAGTCACAACGGTGCCGTCGGGGAACGTATATTTGGTCGGTTTTGTCCGCCCAAAGGTTTTGTCCGGCTCATTTGGCTCGATTTGAATACCGGCATTTTTAAACGCGGTCACCTGTCGCTTAGACATAGTATTAAACTTACAGCGGATAGATACCTTATTACCGCAAACACCCGATTGCATTCCTTTGAGTTTGGCGCGGAACATATGATCACTGAAGAGGTCCATGGCAGCTGCTTGGTCGTTAAGGCTGTCGACAAGTGCTTCTTTTAGCTGAACGAGTCCGATGCCAGGACTGAATAAAACAGTAAACGCGCTACCGCCACCAAAAAGAAGCGCAGCGATAAAGCCGATCGGTCCCTTCTTTTTCAAGAAGTTGATTTTCATTTTGTTTGAAGATCGACCGGTGTTGCCTTTATCTTCGCCGCCGCTGTAGTTGTTTACCCAGCCGGCTCCGGAGTCTTCTTGAGACTTTGCCTGGTCGATATTGTCTGTAGGACTCGAATCGTTCTTGGAGCCCTTCTCCTCTTTACTAGATCCGCCCTCATTGGCGTAGTTCTCAAGTTGCTGAAGATCATCCGCGCTACTCGAATAACCTTGAGTCATCTCATTGAACTTATCGTCGTAGTACTCCTGCGAAGGGTTATACGCCTGGTCCTGCTGCTCTCGGCTGTCTGGGGTTTGAGTCTTCATCTATTCTTTACTTATCTTAGGGGTGATTCGCCTGGATTCATGTAGCCGTTGCTGATCGGCTGGCCCGAGGCCTGAGGTTGTTGAGGGGCCTGTCGTTGCTGCGGCGCTACGTTTGGATTGGTCGAAATAAGCTGCGTTTCGGTCTGGCTGGCGACGATCTGGATGTGGACGTGGTTTTGACCTGCGAAGAACAATCCTTGCCCTACCGGGAAGTTAGCGAGACGCTTTCGCTCTTCTTCGGTTAGCTTAAAGACGTCAGAGAGCACATCGACGGCACTTGAGGATTGTTTAAGGAGCAGCTGCATCGAGGAGTTAGCGACAATCGCACGTCCCATCTTGCTGCCCATAAAGTCTTCTACGTCCTGGGTAATGGTTGTAAGACCGAGATAGTATTTTCGGGCACGTTTTGCGAGTGAGAACAAGAAATTCGCCGAGTCGTCGTACTTCATGAGCTGCCACGCCTCGTCTACGATCAGCATGCGCTTACGCTGGTCGGTACGGGTGATGTTCCAAATGTGAGAAAGCACAATATACATAGCAACCGGACGGAGTTCGTCTTCGAGGTCGCGGATATTAAAGACGACCATGTGGTTATTGATGTCGATGTTAGACTGCTGTGAGAAAATACCCGCGAACGTTCCCGTTGTGTATTTGCGGAGACGCTGTGCGAGTGCTGGTCCTGTTCCACCCATGTGAAGCAGTGTGTCGTATAGGTCAGAGATCGTCGGTGGCATCGAGTTATGAGTGAGCGGGTCACTTGTAATACCTGCACGCGCATAGGTGTCAATAAGACCTTGGTCGAGATCGGCCTCTTCGGCAGGTGTTAACGCGGACATCATCTGCCCCATCGAAGTTGCCTGACTGCCTCCGAGCATCAAACGGAACAACCCATGAAGCGTCACGAGGTTTGCACGTAGCGCATCATCGGCTTCATCACTGTCGATAACACGTGGAAGATCAAATGGATTGATACGCGTGTCGGCGTTTAGGCTCAAGCGGATATAGCTTCCACCAACGGCGTCGGACAGCTTTTGGTACTCGTTTTCGGGGTCGATAATAAGTACGTCGGAGCCGACCATCATGCTACGGAGCGCCTCAAGCTTAACAGTAAACGATTTACCTGCACCAGACTTGGCGAAGACGACCATATTGGCGTTTTCTAGAGTAAAGCGATCAAAAATAACGAGACCGTTATTGTGCATATTAATACCATAAAGAACGCCCTTTTCCTGGGTAAGGTCGGCACTTGTGAATGGGAAGCTCGTAGAGATGGCGCCGGTGTTCATGTTGCGGCGGATCTGTAGCTGGTCGGTCATCTGTGGAATGGTGCTATTGAGCCCCTGCTCCTGCTGGCTTGATGCAACCTTACTAAAGATCAGCTGCTGGCCGAAGAGTGTTTCGATCTTGTGCTGAACGAAACTCAGTTCATCCATGCTGTCGGCGTAAAGGGTTACGTAAAGACCGTAACGGAAGAAACGTTCAGCACCCACTTGCAACTGGTCTCGCAGTTCCTCGGCATCCTGCAGGGCTGCTTCGAGCCCCGGGTCACGCGTGCGTCCCTTTTCGCTGTTGATCGACATCGTCGCTTCCAGCTGAGTCACTTTTTTGCGCAGGTTATTAAGTACTACCTGGCTCTCGACTGGGTAAATGAACATACTGATATCAAGTACTTCGTCGATGTTAATCAGCGAAGAAAGCCATCCTGTGTAAATCTGGCGTGGATACCCATAAATATACAGCGTACGGCCGTATTTAGTGCCAAGACGGAAATGACTAGAGTGAATTTCAAGGCTGCTCGGTGCGATCAGGTCGCGGAGGGTTGTCATACCCTTTAAGAAAGCCTGCTCTACCTCTGCTTGTTCACGGGCACGCTGTTGGGCGGCAATGTCGATCGGATCCATTTTTTTCTTGGCCATCTTATGCTCCTCCCTCTTGCAGGTGTGGTCGCGGTGCTTCGCCTTCGCCCTTGCGAACATACGTCGAAGTAACGTTCTCAAAGTCACCAAGCGGCTCTCGGACGGCCGTATCTGGGTTGTACATGTTGTAGTACAGCTCACCCAACTCCTTGGTGTTCAGCTGAACGCTTTTGACGCCAATCTGAAACAAACCGCTCGTAACTGAGTCGATACGGTTTTTAATCTCGTCCTTCGCCTTGTCGTACATTACCTTATCGATTTTTGTTGCCTGTGTCTGCGGTTTTGAAAACAGCTTACCAAAGAAGCCAGTTGCCTGGGCTTTAACGTTGTTCAGGTCACCGGTAGGATAATATGGAACAACAACAAAGAAGCTCTTGTCCATGATGTTTGCCTCTTGAGAAAGAACATCGATAAAGTTAATGTAATCATCCATCAAGACGTTCAGGAGCATATTGTCCTGTGAACGACGGATATTTGCGAGCCGGTCAAGATAAGGGCCAATGTCGACGCGCTGCGAGCGAATAAAAATCTGAACCGGAAAGTAAAGAGCGTTCAAAAAGTTTTGGTAACTAAACTCAACGCCTTCGCGTTCGCGTGAGCTCATAAGGTCGAAGTTGATCGATTTACACGCAACGACAGCACGAAAGCTACCATCGCTCATAATGAGCATATTATCCCTGATCTCCGACATCAGGAGGCTGTTTTGTGTCGTGTTTTGCTGTGGAGCGGGTTTTTGCTGCTGGTTGCCAGACCCGGAAGCAGGTGCTTGCGGATTTGCAGCAGGAGTTGCCGACCCAACTGGCTGCTGGGGCATGGTATTCATCGCCTGAGGCTGTTGTTGATTATCTGGTTGCACTTCCCACACTTCCCTAGAATGTTACCGAATTAGCGCAACGAGATTACCACCTCTTCTTCGGGAAGTTTTTCTTCCTTTTCGTGAATACGTCTCGCCTCGTGCGCAATCGTCTCGATAGATAAATCGGAGTTATTTGCAAGGCTTATTATATCAGGTGATACAACATTTTCGCTAGTGGTTGGTTCAGGTTCTGGCGCCAATATTTGTTCAGCTAGCGGCGACATCTGTTGGCGGCTTGGAAGTGGCGGCAACGAAGACACCGGGACAGGTTCAGGAACTGGGGCGACCTGAGGCTGGGAGCCCAGTGGATTAATAACCGACTGATGAATGGATGTCGGATACGGGTTGAATGTCAAATGCGGATCAGGTTCTGAACTTTCTGGCGCGGAGGACAAACTTGCATAAGGATCTGGCACTGGCGGGATAGAAACCGGCGAAGGAGCAGCCGGCGCTGCCGTAGGCCCCTGCTTCATGCGATCTACCATCTCCTGGCGGCGCTTTGCATCTGCCTGGTTGATCATTGTATCGAATGACTGGGCTACCCCACCTGTATCGTCTAAAACATCCTCTGTCTGCTGCGCCTCAAAGAACGCATCCGACTGCATGGGGCTTGCGGCCTGCGGCATCGTAACGCCACGAACCGCCCATCCGCCAGTATCGACAATATCGGCCAAGTAAGACAAACGACGAGCTGCTTCGTTTTCGGATAAATTTTTTGCTCGTTGTACTTCTACTACTTTAGGCGCGGTGATTTCGACCAGCGACTGAATACCGTCCGGCTGCCAAAAGCGTTTTCGGGGTTTTAGATAAAACGAAACGACGGCCGCAAGGTAAATCTCCATAGGCTGATCTTTTCGGAGCGGCAATGCTAGTGCACCAAAAAAGATGATGATTGGCAACGGAATAACAGCAAGAGGAATAAATAGCTGGCTTAGTCCCCAGGCAAGCGCAATTGATATTGCCGCGATAATCAGGTAAATGAACTGCCTGAAACTAAACGGACCGATAAGTTTATCGTCCGCTTCGACGTCCTGGGGTACTTTATAAACTGCCATGTAATTATTAGTATACCGTACTTATTAAGGACTTGGTGGCGATGGTGGAGTTGGCGGTGTCGGAGGTGTTGGGGTTGGTGTCGGCGCTGGAGGGGCTGTCGCAATGTTTTCCATGCGTTCCCTGGTAGGTTGGTTGAGGAACTTGGCGAGCTCTTCGTTACCGGTAATACGAAGCGCCTGCTCTTGACTAATAGCGTTCGCATCCATGGCAAGGTTAATGGCATCGGGCTTTTGCTGAGCAAGTTCGATGTCTGGCATTTCCCAGGTCTTCTTATCGGCAGAAACCTCTGCCATGCTTCTACCCGTAATAGCCTGTTGCATAAGGTCGTTTGACTGTGCCTTAACACCGCCATGGTTTTCAAGCATATTTTCTCGAAGTGCTTGGCCCGCTCCACTGTTCATGTCAACTGGAGGGACGCTAGGGTTGCTTGTGTCAGTGACCTGGTTCATAGCTTCGCGGTACTCGGCAAGTCCTTTACTTCCGCTTTTAAGGAGCATATTCTGCATGGCGCGTGCTGTTACATCATCATTACTACGAAGTGCAGCGACTAAGCGATTACTCATCTCAGAGAGGTTACCCGGAGGAATATTGGCACTGATCTGTGCGTTCTTGATAGCTTCGGCGGTTTCGTTCTTCTTAGCGGCAATAGCGGCTGCTTGAAGCCGTGCTATGTCGCCAGTCGGCCCGGCGAGCTGCTGCGCGTATGCAGATTGCCTATCACCTGATGCCGACACTTCGTCTGCAATCCTGTCGGCAATGTAATCCTGCTTCTTTTTAGCCAGCGCTTTTTCGGCGTTGGAGTTTTTCTGTTCACTCGTAAGCCCGGCAACGGCAATACGTGAGGACATACTTTCGCTTGCTCCTACAACTCCTCCCGTTACTGCTGCTGCGCCTCGCCTAAATCGACTAGAGCCATCGCCTCGAATTTTACCGCTAAGTCCTGAAAAGGCGCTTGTGCCATCAAGCCTGCGTGTACGAGCAATGTTCTGGCGACGATCACGGTAGTTTTCGGCGCGCTTACGGAGGCGGTCTGCAGGGCCGCGGTTCGGATTGTTAACGAACGCACCCACTTTACCAAGGACACCGCCGGCGGTTTTCATAACAAGCGGAGTTAGAGCGAGTGGTGCTACTGCCACCAGGGCGCCCATAATTTGAATAGCGATCTTCCAGTCCCCTGTCGCTGTTGCCATGATGATCTGTGAAGCTAATGCCGAGGCGCCGAACATACCGGCAATA
>DASUVJ010000034.1:0-7294 GCA_036378995.1 Saccharimonadales bacterium (SeqCode) | reverse complement strand
TGATCAATCGAAACAGTCGCTTCACTTCCCTTCTTGTATAACTTTACGTAGTCAATTTTTGCCTCGGCCTCTTCATGCATACCGTAGGTAATTTTTAAGGCGCTGGCGTGGAACTGATTAAAATAGTCGAACCATTCGTCGTCGCGGTTCAAAACGATAAACTTCGGTTCGCCGCGGAAGAGCTTTGATTTCGCCTCGGCGTAGTTTTCCATGGTCCCATGATAATCCAGGTGATCCTGGGTTAGGTTCGTCATGACCGCTACCTCAATAGGAACAGTCGCGAGCTTATGCTGATGAAGTGCATGACTGGTAATTTCAAGGACGACATAATCAACCTTCGCCTTTTTGGCGTCAGCAAAAAACTGCTGCATGCGCTCGGTTGAAGCGACAGTCGCATTTAGGTCGTTTAACTGTGTTTTACCGGCAACCTCAATTTGCGCCGTGCTGAACATCGCCGTCTTGAGGCCGGATTCTTTTAAGATCTCGTTGATATAGCTCGCTGTCGTCGTTTTGCCGTTAGTACCGGTTACCGCAATCACTTTCAGGTGCTTCGCCGGGTTGCCGTATTTGGCGCTAATTAGCTGTACGCGACCGCGCCGGTATGCTTCCTCCATGCCCCTTACGGCACTTTTTGGCAATAGTTGTCTCACCCCTTTAACAAGCGTCTGCTTCGTACTCATGGTTTTATTGTACCACCGCCCGTGGTATAGTCGCCATGATCTTCCCCCGATCAGCGAACGGAGTAGATAGATGTCCAGTTTGGACGGATACGGACAGAGCCGCCGCTCTGGCGAGGAGATCGGCGCAGTAGTGCTGATCCTCCTCGTAGTGGCGGGTCTGATCTTCGGCAAGCCGGCCTGGAACACCTACCAGGAGTGGAAGCAGGAGCGAACGATCGCCCGCCAGCTCGACGAGCGACTGGATCTTCAGCACCGGCTAACCCGCAGCGACGAGCGCGTGGAGGGCAACGCACCCGTCGTCGTGGCGGGCAAGATGTACTTCACCACCCCGAAGACCGAATGGCCCATGAAGTGCAGCTTCCGCTGCGCGGCCGCGGTCAAGGACGGCAACGGCTACAAGGTCACCCTGCCCGTCGGCTTCACCTACCGGCCGGGCGACTACCAGCGAAACGACATCGAGCGCTTCGACACCCACCGCATCACCGAACTCACCTACTGGAGCCCGAAGGAGCACCGGATCGTCACCATCAAGGCCGAGGCGGGCGCCGACATCCCGCTCCCCCAGGAGCTGCTCTACCGCACGGTCAACGACATGAAGGTCGGCGAGCGCGGCTTCGTCGACGGCACCACCACACTGGAGACCAGCCCGGGAGCGGGCATCGTCTACGGCTTCCAGCAGGTCGTCTCCGAGCCCGGCGACCTGATGTTCGGCAACGACGAGATGTCCGTTCCGATCACCCGCACAGAGGAGGGGTTCGATGTGTGCCTCCCGCAGGGTGGCAACCTCATCTACACCCCAGACGAGAAGCCGGACGGCAAGAAGCTGCTCCCGGCACGCCTCATCAACGACTGCTGAGGGAGGAAGATCCGACGCCGGCCCCTCGGGGCCACGGCGACACCCCGCATTCTGGCGGCCCACCTGGGTCGTCGGAGCGGGGTTCTTCCTTGATATGATACAGTGGTAATAAATGAAAATTTTGGGAATCGAAAGCAGTTGTGACGAAACAGCCGCCGCCATCGTCGAAGATGGCCGCAGGCTGCTTAGCAATGTCGTTAATACGCAGATCGACATTCATGCCGCGTACGGCGGCGTTGTTCCCGAGGTTGCGGCCCGTAGCCACATCGAAGTCATTAATCCTGTCATCAACCAGGCTCTCACAGATGCGAACCTCACCTGGGACGACATCGACGCGATCGCCGTCACCTACGCGCCGGGTCTTATCGGCAGTCTGCTCGTCGGCACTTTGGCCGCGCGCACGCTCGCCGTCCTTAAAGACAAGCCGCTCTACCCTATCCATCATGTAGAAGGGCATGTATATGCGAACTTTTTAAACGCTCAGGCTCCGGAGTTCCCCATGCTTTCGCTCATCGTCAGCGGTGGTCACTCCCAGCTTGTTCTTTTTAAGGATCATGGAAATTACGAGCTCCTCGGACAGACCCAGGATGACGCCGTGGGAGAGGCATTCGATAAAGTAGCAAAAATCATCGGGCTCCCCTACCCCGGCGGCCCTTCGGTGGCTAGAGCCGCGCTCGAAGGCGACCCGTATAAATACCCATTGCCAAAGGCAAAGCTAGCCGATCCTTACAACTTTAGCTTCTCCGGCCTTAAGACAGCCGTTTTAAGGGCCGTTCAAAAAGAAGTGGGTGTCGACTTTACTTTTCCTTCTCACGAGCTTCCTGCGCGCCTTACGGACGTCCAGCGGGCGGACTTTGCTGCCAGTTTTCAGCGCATTGCGATTGAAACGCTAGTCGATAAGGCCGAACGAGCTTTTCGTGATTATTCACCAAAATCGGTCGTCATTGCCGGGGGCGTGGCTGCTAACCAGGAACTACGCCGGCAATTATCCGACCGCCTCCCTATTGATATCGACTACGCGCCAATGAACCTCTGTACCGATAATGCGGCTATGATTGCTACTCTTGGCTACTACTACGCCCAAGGGAACACTCCTGTTGATCCACTTGAAATGGAGGTTGTCCCCAGCCTCTCCATGACAAAAACCGCCTGGGCAAAGTAGCCAGACGGTCTTTGTTACAGATATAAATCGTTGTTATATTATCAACGATTTTTAATTTTGCGAATGAGTTTTTTTGCCCACGGCAGTCCGCTACTCCATACAGTATAGAGCGGCGAAAGCGGCTTATCGTAAGTACCTACAAGCATATCTTCGTGATCAGCAAAACCTTGTTTAAACGTGCTGACGCCGTCGTTTAGCAAGCCGTTAAAGTCGTAGCGGCTGATTCCCCACTTTTTCATGAGCTGGATTGTATGCCACTTAAGCGCGTAGTTAGCTCGTAATCGCTGCCCTTCGTCATTCATGCCGCCGTAGAGTTCAAAAGCCGTACGCTCACTGATCGCAAGCCACAAAAATGCCACGACTTTTCCGTTATAGAAGGCAGCCGTCACGGGAGAGAACTCGCCGAGCATATCGAAGATATCGTAGTAATATTGGTCATCGTGCAGCCCAAACCCGGCGCGTTGAGCCGTCTGTTTGTAAATGATGAGACACTCGGCCAGCTCTTCCCTACTTTTTACTTGTCGGATCTCAAGCCCCTCTTCGCTGCCCGACTTACGAATATATTGCCGGGTCTTTTTAGTCATAGCGGCCTGTAACTCGTCTTCCGTTTTCTTAAGGTCGAGAATAAGCGTTCGCGGGATAAGAATCGTATTAGAAGACTGCCTCCAACCCTCGGCCTCTGGCATCGACTCCCAGTCGGGTTCAACCGTGATCGCGACCGCGCCGTGAGCTTCTTTTGCATAATCGGCTAACGTCTCAAGGACCACTCCCCTGTCCTCTTTTACTGCGACCGGCCCTCGCGGTACATATACCAAAGATTTAAACGGCCCCGGTAGCGAACGTAATAGTAACTGGGCCGCGCCCAGCAACTTCTCTTCTTCGTAGACCATCACCCGTTCAACCTGCCAGTTGTGCGCCGCCTTTACCTCACCCCATCCCCAAAGTTGGAGCGGGTGTCCTCCTAGGCGCAAAACCACCTCGTTCCATTCATCTTCTACCGTGCAGATTTTTACAGATGTCATATGGCTTATTATACACTGCCCTGGCTGTGGTATAATAAGAGGTGAAAACAAACACGTGGAAAAACAATCAGGAGGTATGAGCCACGTTTTCATATGAAAACGGAGGTCTTGTGCTCTGATTTTTCACGTGGAAAATGCCAATATCAGAGAGCGTATTACGTATGAACCTAGCCAAAGCCTACGACCCTAACCAATTTGAGCCGAATATCTATGCCATGTGGGAAACCTCTGGCGCATTTGCACCAAAAGGAGAGGGCGAGCCATACAGCATCGTGATGCCGCCGCCGAACGCCAACGGTAACTTGCATATTGGCCACGCTCTCATGGCCAACCTCGAAGATATCCTTGCCCGTTATTACCGCATGAAGGGAAGGGACGTTGCCTATATTCCAGGAGCAGACCACGCCGGATTTGAAACTTGGGTCGTTTACGAACGCGAGCTTGCCAAAAAAGAGCAGAGCCGTTTTGATTTTACTCGCGAGCAGCTTTACAGCCAGGTATGGAATTTTGTTGATCAGCAGCGCGGCAACATGGAACTGCAACTTCGCGCACTTGGCGTTAGTGCTTCTTGGGGCGATCTCGTCTTTACGCTCGACGAGAAGGTGATCGATACGGTATACAAAACCTTTAAGCGCCTCTGGGATGATGGCCTTATTTACAGAGGTGAGCGCATCGTTAACTACAGTACGAAATACCAAACCAGCTACGCCGACATCGAGGTAGACCACAAAACAGAGAAGGGAACACTCTGGAAGATCGCTTATCCGACGCTCGATAAGATTAGCGAGGTCGTTATTGCGACCACCCGTCCTGAAACCATGCTCGGCGATGTCGCCATTGCCGTCCACCCAGATGACGCTCGCTACAAAGACCTTATCGGTACGCGTGTCTTGCTACCGTTAACTGACCGCGAAATCCCGATCATCGCCGACGAATACGTCGACCCGACGTTCGGCACCGGCGCCGTAAAAATTACGCCGGCGCACGATCCTAACGACTTTGAAATAGGGGAGCGACACAACCTTGAACGTATCCAGGTGATTGACTTTGACGGCCGGATGATCAACGTGCCGCCGCAGTTTGCCGGACTCGAAGTCGAAGATGCCCGTAAAAAAGTACTCGCTGCACTTCAGGCGGCCGAACTTCGCCGCGGTGAAGAAACAATCGAACACACGGTAGGCTACGACTACAAGAGCGGCCTGCCGATTCAGCCACTTATCAAAGATCAGTGGTTCCTGAGCGTGCGAACTCTTGCCGACCGCGCCAAGCAAGCGCTTCAAAACGGTGAAATCACTTTTTATCCCGCCAGCAAAAAGCAAGCGCTCATCCAGTACTACGACAACCTGAAGGACTGGAACCTCAGCCGCCAGATTCCGTGGGGGATACCGATTCCTGCCTTCCAAAACGTTAATGATCCTAACGACTGGATCTTTGATGACCGTGTCGACGAAAAGACAATTGTTGTTAATGGAACAACATACACCAGGGAAGAGGACACTTTTGATACGTGGTTCTCCAGTGGTCAGTGGCCATTTATTACAACCGATTACCTTTCGGGTGAAGGTCTTTCCCGCTTTTACCCAACGAGTGTCCTCGAGACAGGACACGATATCCTGTACCCATGGGTCGCCCGCATGATCATGCTTGGTCTCTATGCCACGGATAAAGTACCGTTCAAAGAAGTCTATCTCCATGGTCTCGTCCTCGACGAAAAGGGCCAGAAAATGAGCAAATCAAAGGGAAATGTTATTAACCCGATGGAAGCTGTCTCTGAATTCGGCTCGGACGCCCTTCGCCTTGGCCTTGTTGCCGCCCGTAGTGCCGGACAAAACCAGGCGTTCTCTACGAGCAAAGTCGTTGCCGGACGAAACTTCTGTAACAAGCTATGGAACATTGCCCGGTTTATCGAAGGGAAGTTCCCTGAGGGCTACAAACCTTCAAAACCAGCGCCAAAAAGCCTGGCTGACCACTGGATCGCCCGTGAACTCGACAAGGCAGCCCGCGATATTGAAGATCAGCTCACAAATTACCGTTTTGCCGAGGCAGGCGAGACAGTTTACCACGCTATCTGGGATAACGTTGCCGACTGGTACGTCGAAGCAAGTAAAACCGAAGACAACCAAGACATGCTCGCTTGGGTACTTGATACCAGCCTTAAGATAGCCCATCCGTTTGCGCCGTTCGTCACCGAGACTATCTGGCAAACCTTGGGCTGGCACAATTCGCTCCTTATTACGACCGCTTGGCCAGAATCTATCGAATACAACGATATCGCTGCCGGTGAGTTTGAACGACTGCAAAAGCTCGTTATCGAAGCCCGCTATGTCATGAGCGAGCTTCCTGGCAACGAAAAGTACGCCATGCTCTACCAGAACGATACACTCATCGAGGAAAATGCCGCGCTCATCAAGCATTTGGCTCGCGTAAAAGAGGTTACCTCAGCAGATCAGGCGCGCGGCTTGCGCCTAGCGGCATCCGGACGCGAGGCTTGGTTGGATGTCAGCGAAGAAACCCTTTACGAACACCAAACCAACCTTGAGGTCCGTCTTGCCGAGACAAAGCAGTTTGTTAAAAACCTTGAAGGACGCCTTTCAAACGAAAGTTACGTCAGCAAAGCTCCGGCTCACCTTGTCGAAGAGTCCCGCGAGCAGCTTGAACAGAAAAAGGCGCTCATAGAACGCCTTGAGACTGAACTGCAAGTCCTTCGTTAAACGATAGGCAAGCTGTAGTTATCGAACGCGTGGTGACCTTTTGCCACGCGTTTTTGGAGCAAATGCTTTTTATCCTCGGTCGCACGGGGCTGAACGCGCGGGTTCTGAGCTTTTAAATCATGAACGGCCTGCGACAGTGATCCGCGCTCGGCGTGAGTATGCAGATCAGGACTAAGGCTCATCTGCTTAGTGTTGGCCTCGTAAGTCATAACAGCAGGTGCAGTCAGGGCAGTCGCAGCAGCCTTATCGATGTGTGTGTCATGCACGAACACGCCCGTAGCAGTACTGATACTGACAAAAATGGTAGTGATGGGGTTAATTAAAAATGGAAACATATGCGTTTTTGTTTTTTGTAATCAGGTTACAATACATAATTTAGCATATGCTTTTTAATTTGTCAATTGTATGTCAGTCTATACGTGGTGATACGGGCGGGCCGCCGCAATTTCCTGCGCACGGTAAAGCTGCTCGGCCAAGATAAGACGCACTAGCTGATGCGGAAAGACAAGGGAAGAGAGCGACCAGATCATGTCGGCACGAAGATGCACCGAATCGTCGACGCCGTAGGCACCACCAATAATAATGACAACCTGCTGCGAGCGGTTGAGCGGCTCGATGAGAATACGGGACAGGGCAGGGGAGTCAACGATCTTACCCCGTTCATCAAGCAGAACGACAAAGTCTGAAGACTTAAGGCGTGAAAGTAATCGCTCTGACTCGTCCTGGCGTGCTGCGAGGCCCTCGCGGGAAGAATGAGGAATCAGAACCCATTCCGTATCAAACGGACGCTTTAAACGCGTCTCATAGCGCCGGATGCCTTCCTCGACCCAGCTCTCGTGTTTTTTACCGACGGCTAAGACACG
>DASUVJ010000033.1:0-16141 GCA_036378995.1 Saccharimonadales bacterium (SeqCode) | reverse complement strand
GTCCGTGTGGACTCGGGGCGCTCTTCGTTTCAGTTAGGTTAGCCAGCCGTGAATTAATCCAGATGCATACGCACCAATCATTGCTCCGAGTACATAGAGGACTTGAGTGAGAGCAAAAACGAGAATAAATAAACCGATAGTTTTTAGCCAATAGCGAGTATTGTTCTTGTCTTGGGGGTCTTGTTCGAACCACACTAAGCTGTAAAATGCCGTCAGTATAGGTACAGCGAAACAAAACCATCCTATCGGAGTTACAAGAGTAACGATTGTTCCAATCGGAACCTGTTGAAAGAGGGATGCGATGACACTTAGCTCTTGTAGACAAACATACAATCCATTTAGAACCAATATTCCACCTCCGACATATCGTAGCCAGGCGGGTATTATAGGCCGACTCTCTTCTTGATAACTGGTGTGTTGCGGATGACTATTCATAATTGCTCCGTTTTAATAATAGAATTGTACTTATATTATACGTATACATACATATAATACCAAATGCGTAATTTTAACCTCTGTTGTGACATGTGTAAGATAGTCCTTATCTGTTATAATGAAATTAAATATAGTCAATAAGTTTTGCGGAGATTCCTATGTCAGGACACAGTAAATGGTCAACTATTAAACGCGAAAAAGGTGCTAAAGACGCGAAGCGTGGTGCTATCTTTACAAAAATTGGCAACCAAATCGCGATTGCTGCCCGTAGTGGTACAGATCCTACGATGAACTCGGCGCTTGCTTTGGCGATCGAAAAAGCCAAGCAGGCCAACATGCCAAACAATAACATTCAGCGTGCAATCGACCGCGTGAATGACAAGAATGCAGCTGTTCTTGAGGAGGCTACTTACGAAGGATATGGCCCAGGCGGAATTGGTATTATTGTTGAAACTGCTACTGACAATAAAAATCGTACCTATCCAGAAGTACGAAGCGCGTTTACGAAAAATGGCGGAAGTATGGCGGAGCCAGGAAGCGTCGCTTTCCAATTTACGCGTAAAGGCGTGATTCAAGTCGCTGCAACAGGTGAGGATGCGCTGCTTACGGTATTAGATGCAGGTGCTGAAGACGCCGTTGAAGAAGACGGCGAAATTGTGGTTTACACTGAACAAAAGGAACTTGCGAAGGTGCGAGAAAACCTTGTGAAAGAGGGTCTGGAAATTAAAGGCGCAGAACTCCAGTATGTTCCAAATGCTCAGGTTGAGATTGACGATCCTGAAACTGCACGTAAGGCCCTAAAAGTTTTAGACGCTTTGGATGAACTGGATGATGTTGTGAATGTTCATACGAACGCAGATATTACGGTTGAACCAGCCGAGTAACGTATACTAATCACATGAGAATCATCGGTATAGACCCAGGCACCGGAATCTTGGGTTTTGGGGTTATTGATGCAAAGGCAGGGAAGACGAAGCTGGTGACAGCCGGCGTTATTACTACCCCTGCCCACACTCCCCTGCCCGACCGTTTGGAAGAAATCTACAACGGTCTTACGGATATTATTGCCGAGACTAAGCCAGAGATAATGGCGATTGAAAAGTTGTTTTTTGCGCGCAATGTAACCACGGCTATGAGTGTTTCGCATGCCCGCGGCGTTGCTATGCTTACTGGCAAACAAGCTAAAATCCCGATAGAAGAGTATACGCCGCTGCAGATTAAGCAGACGATGACGGGGTATGGCAAGGCGGATAAAAAGCAGGTGCAAGAGATGGTGCGGTTACAGCTTGGCTTAAAGGATGTGCCTAAACCGGATGACTGTGCGGATGCCCTGGCTGCGGCTATTATGTGTGCGTTTATTAACAGGGGCAAGTAAGGTATTTTGCGTTAGCGCCCCTGCGTGAGATAATAAGAGCAACATTGTGTAATCTCAGGTTAACCTGAAGAGAGCGTAATAGACTGAATTTATGGTCCGACAAGGAAGATACACGAAACGAGTTTCACCGGTAACCCGATTTAAACGAGGGGTGAAACGACGCTGGCGAGCATTTAACGCAATGTCTAAAAAGAAGAAGTTTTTGATTGTTGGGGCGCCTATTTTGGCGTTTTTGATTCTGACTCCGCTAATCACCTACATTTACTACTACAACGATATTGCAGACCAAGAGCGCCTGATGAACCGTAACAATACGGGTATTGTTTTAACGGATAAAAACGGCGATGTATTTTACGAGACCGGCCGTGCACAGCACCGACAAATGGCAAAATTGGCAGATATCTCGGACAACGTTGAGAAAGCTTTGATCGCGACTGAAGACAAGGACTTTTACCAGCACGAAGGCTTCTCGATCCCTGGAATTATGCGCGCGGTGTTTGGTACGGTAACCAACCAGGCGGAATATGGCGGTGGATCTACTTTGACGCAGCAGTTATCTAAGATTACATTACTATCTGAAGACCAGACCTTCCTGCGTAAGTACCAAGAGCTTGCGATTTCGGTTGCTATTGAGCAGCGTTACACGAAGGATGAGATTTTGGAGATGTACCTGAATACGGCATTCTTTGGTGGTAATGTATTTGGTATTGAAGAGGCGGCGAAGTCGTACTTTAATAAATCGCCAAAAGACCTGACCCTTGCAGAGAGCTCGATGCTGATCGGTATCTTGCCGGCACCGAATGCGTACTCCCCGACCCTCGGTAACCCTAAGTATGCCAAAGAGCGCCAGGCGACAGTGCTAAAGCGCATGGCAGAGAACGGTTATATTACAGAAGCCGAGCGTACTTCTGTCGCTGCCGAGCAGCTGACTTATGCGCCAATGAGCGAAACTGGCGATAGTGTTGCACCGCACTTTGTGCAGATGGTGATGGATGAACTGTACGAGAAGTACGGTGAGCAGACGGTTGTTCGCTCGGGTTACCAGGTGCGTACATCACTTGACCTGACACTGCAAAAGCAGCTGACCGACAACATCAAAAACCACGTATCCTACATTGAGCGAAACGGTGGATCGAACGCCAGTGGTGTTGCGATCGACCCGAAGAGCGGCGAGGTATTGGCACTGGTAGGTAGCGCTGACTGGAACAACGAAACGTGGGGCAAGGTGAATATGGTCACCACGCCGCGCCAGCCAGGATCGAGCTTTAAATCTATTTACTACGCAAGGGCGCTTGCCGATGGTACGATCACGCCCGCAACCGTCATTGCCGACGTGCCAACCGACTTTAACGGCTATAAGCCGCAAAATGCCAACCGTGGATTTAGCGGGGACGTCACAGTCCGAAGTGCCCTTGCCCGTTCGCTGAATATTCCGGCGGTAAAGATTATGGAGAAGGTTGGTATTAATACTGCCATCGACCAGGCGAATGCCATGGGAATTTCCACAATCAACAAAGATACGAACTACGGGCTATCGTTAGCGCTTGGATCGGCCGAGGCGTCACTACTGCAGATGACGAACGCTTACGCGGCATTTGCCAACCAGGGTGATCAGTTTGGTACGACATTCTTAAAACAGGTTAACAATAAGTATGGTGATAACATCTTTAAGGCCAACGAAACCAGCAAAAAGGTAATTAGTGCCGAAGGTGCGTATCTGGTATCGAGTATCCTATCGGATAACAGTGCCCGCGCACCAACCTTTGGATCGTCGCTGACGGTATCTGGTAAAACCGCTGCCGTAAAGACGGGTACGACAGATGATCAGCGTGATGCCTGGACGATTGGCTATACGCCAGAACTAGCTGTAGGTGTATGGGTCGGAAACAACGACAACGCTACCATGTTAAATGGTGGCTCGGGTATGGCCGGACCGATCTGGGTTAATACAATGAGCCAGGCGCTTCGCGGACGCCAGGATGTTAAGTTCCCTGTTCCTGCAGGAATTGTCCAGCGCTCGGTATGTCCGAATGGCGGCCTTGCTAACCGAAGCGGCTACGGTACCTATACCGAATCGTTCCTCTCGTGGAATCTGCCAACAAAGAGTTGTACACCGGAGAAATCCCCTGAAGAGCTAGAGGCTGAACGCAAAGCCGAAGAAGAGAAAAAGCAGGCCGAAGAGGAGAAGAAACGTCAAGAAGAAGAGGCTGCTCAGCAAGAAGAAGAGCAGAATCAGGATGATGAGAACGGCACTGGCACAGGTAATGGCAACGGAAACACGGGTGGCAACGGCAATGGCTCCGGTACGACACCAACACTTCCTATCACCCCTTAGCTGACTGTGTCATAATAGATGACATGATTGCACATGTTTCTGGTACCGTTGCTGAAAAATTTAATTCGTCCGTTATCGTTGATGTCCACGGGGTAGGCTACGAGGTTGCCGTTGCGCTTGGCGATTACGAAAAAGCGCTTTTAAACGAGCCGGTTAAGTTTTACACTCACCATCACATCCGCGAACAATCCCAGGAACTGTTCGGGTTTACGAGCTTGGCTGCCAAAAAGCTGTTTGAAATGCTGATTACTGTACAGGGTGTGGGGCCAAAGGCGGCGCTGGCTATCCTAAGTTTAGGCGAGAGCGAAACAGTGCGAAATGCCATTGCAAACGGAGACAGCGCATTCATTACTAAGGCAAGCGGTGTCGGCAAACGTATTGCAGAGCGCGTGGTGGTGGATCTGACGGACAAGGTAGGCCTTGCGATCCGTACGGATGTAAATGTGGCGGGATTGTCTCAGCAGATTAGCCATAACGATGAAGCACTTGAGGCTTTGATGGCGCTGGGCTACACGCTAAATGATGCGACACGCGCACTTGAGGGGGTACCAATGGACCTTTCTACCGCCGACCGCGTAACCCAGGCACTTAAGGGTTAGTTCTCGCCGATAGGGCGCACTGCACTTCTTGCCTCGCCTAAATGAGTAACGCGCGCGTCATCGAGAAGCGAGCGGAAGTGCGATTTTATTTGTGATTTGATCAGGATCTTTTGACTGGTCGATAGTTTATAATCGGTTGCTTCGAGTTTACGTAGTAAGTTGCTGAGTTCTATGAGGTCTAGTTCGGGCAGGCTTATGGAGTGAAAAAGCGGCATATGCTGCTGGATGAGATTCTTCATATAGGGGCTGATGTCATCCGCAAAGTCTGGTGCGCCGGTCATGACAATTGGGCGTCCTTTTAGGATGGCATATAGTATCTGCGTGCCGATTTTATCGTCGATGGCACCGTCATTATAGATGATATGAAACGAAGAGTCGGCGATTGATTCGTAGAAGGCGAGTTCGCTTTCGTACTCGTGCCATGCTGTGGTTTTATCGGGTTTATAAAAAAGTGACTCATCCAATGTAGAATGAGTCACGTTGATTCCGATATGAGTAAGCATGTCCCGCAGCGCCTGAAGCGCTATATTGCCTGGTCGAATGTTGCCGCTGATTTGTGTAACCACGTTCATGAGCGTCCTCCCATTAGACTATATGTATAGTATACACCGTTTTTTAGACGTGTCGCAAATCGCTCTCTAAGAAGTTGGACAGAGGTTAATTTTCGCGTTTTTCGATTTCTTTTTCGAGGAGTTCGCGGATGATTTCGGATTTGTTTTTGCCGCTCTCGTAAGAAACTTCGCGCAGGTAACTGTAGAGCTTGCGGTCGAGGAAGAAGTTAAAACGCAGATCTTTAGCGGAGATAGAGTTCTCGCGCAGGAAGGTGTCGACGATCTCCTTGATTTCGGCGGCGTTGTCGTAGTGGCGCAGGGTAAGGAAGCGGTCCTTGATGCCGCTTGCAGGTGAATCGGCGATACTTTGGCGGGTCAGCATAAGGAGCGGCTTCTTGTAGTGAAGTGCCTGAGCAGTATAGTAGCCTTCCATAAAGCCAAACTCGGTCGCCTCAACGATAACGAGGTCGGCCTTTGTGAGGGACTCCATTGTTTCTTTTTGAACGGTTGGCCAATCTGTAATACCAGACGCCGTCGCCAATGCCTCGGCAACAGCCGAACCGTAATCTTGCACGGTTTTTACGATTGTCTGGAGGGCTGACAAGCTGTCTTTCGACTTTTCGGAGTTACTGATTACTTCAATCACCATATTTGATATATTATAAAATCTCCGACTTTCAGATGCAATAGAGAAGTCGGGTTTATGTGCTGATATACGCAGTATTTACCTTGGTTCGGATGATGCTGTGGTATTTACAGATAGGTTGGTGTATACTGTAAGGGTTAAATAAGAAAAGGAAGGTGAGCTATGCTTAGTACGAAGTTCACAGCACGAAAAGCCCTCAAGTCTAGCACGTAACAACCCTATGTCCGTTAACGCGCCGCTATTGTCAGATAGGGGATTGGTTTTTAGCAGCGAATTTACTTCGCTGCTAAAAAAATATCCCGTTCCCGTAGAAATGTTCATCGTAGGATCAAGCAGTAATAGACAGTTTGGTCATTTTAATCATGTCCTCAGCGATATTGATTTAATGATCACACCTGATCCTATGAGTTTTGAGGAGTACGAGGCCGCACTTGCGTCTGCCCGTAAAATAAGCGTTTTACTCAATGAAGAACCAGGTCAGCTAGTAGATGTATTTATCTTAAATACCCGTCTTACGGATAAATATTTTACTTGCTTATCTGCCATTTGGGGCTTTAACCGACTCGACAGAGATGATTTGGTGTTTAGTACTTTGCCCGCTCGTCATGATACTCTTCCTGCGATAGATACGAAGCATCGGCAGGCGTTGTATGTCAGTAAGGCCGCGCATTTTTGCAGCCAGCTCGCACACGATCTCCCTCAGGCCGATGCCTCCAGCGCCCGAAAAATTGCTAAGGACATCGTTAAATGTCTGAAGGTTGTAGCGTGCGCCCTGAGCCCGCTTGAGTCATTGGACGAAGTCGAAAAGGCGGTATTCGCGACCAAGGATTTTCAAAAAGTTATCTCGCAGCTTGAAAACGGACAAGAGGAATGGGGTGAGATTGTCGTTGGTCTGCAATCGATCATAGATGGGGGGAGAGTCGACGACTGGCCAGAGTGGATGACGCTTCAGGACGCCAGTGCCCGGCAGCTACTCTCTTATTTGCCTAAGCTCCGTCAGCAGGCAAACGAAGATAGATTTTATGCCGCGTCATGGCAGGTTTGGGACTTGCTCACAAAAGGAATAAAAGATGTCCTCTTGACGGATCGTGAGGAGTTTTTTCCGGCGGCAATATCTGAGTTTGCTGATCGCGTAACCGGCGTGATAGTAAAGCTCGGACTCGCAGATGTCGAGGCGCTCGTTGATTTTGAGACTGACGCAACGCCGAATAACGTCAAAAAAGCGTACCAACTCATCATCGAACATCTTCAGTCGGATGATGCAAATAGGGGTGACATGGCACTTCTTGCAGCGTCCATGGTACTACTGGAGTATGCCTTTTCGGCGGCGCTTAACTCGGACACAAGATAGGCAGCTGCTCTTCCTACACATACATGGTATAATAAAACCATGTTAGTTCACTTCATGGTACCCCGCACTGGTCTAAAAGATAACTCTGACAATATCAAGCAGGTAATCGCGGCTATTAAAGAAAAAGGTCACACACTTGCAAGCGACTGGGTAGAAGAAGCTTACACCAATCTCGATAAAGGCACGGCGCTTGACGATCAAGCGTGGCAAACGATCACTAAGGCAAGTTTTGAAGCAATTGCTCGCTCTGACATTGTTATTGCGGATGTTTCATATGATAGTACTGCCCTGGGATATCAAATTGCCGTAGCGATCCAGCAGAAAAAACCGACATTGCTTATTTTGCAAGAAGGCAAGAGGGTTCCGTGGTTCACCTGGAATATCCCATCGGACTTTCTGAGTAAAGTTGAATACACCGACACGAATGTAGCGGAAAAGGTCGTTCCATTTTTGGAGGAAAACGACATCGCTACCAAAGACATGCGCTTTAACTTCTTTATCGACCGTCCAATCTACAACTATCTTCGTTGGGCGGCGCTAAAAACTGGTAAGACCAAGGCCGAAATCCTTCGCGAACTCGTACAGCGTGAGATCGAAAACAAAGAAGTCTAATACTTTTGCCTGAAAATAAACAACATTTTTAAATAAGCATTACTGCTATAATAGAACCAATGAATAGGCGCACGACATGGCGGTAGAGCGAATCGTAGATACGAGCACGCACGATGAAGACCTGGACGAACAGCAGATTGAAGTGACGCTGCGACCCCAGAATTTTTCAGAGTACATCGGCCAGGAGCGGCTTAAAAAGAATTTAAAACTTGCGATTGAGGCGGCTAAAAAACGCAGTGAGCCGATCGACCATGTGCTGCTTTACGGCCCACCGGGGCTTGGTAAGACGACTATGGCGACTGTCATTGCTAATGAGATGGGCAAGAATATCCGCGTAACGGCTGGGCCGGCAATTGAACGTGCGGGTGATCTCGCGAGTATTTTAACGAATCTCGGAGATGGGGACGTTTTGTTCATTGATGAGATTCACCGACTTTCGCGTGCTGTCGAAGAGGTGCTTTATAGTGCGATGGAGGATTTCAAGCTTGATATTGTCATTGGTAAAGGTCCTGCTGCTCGGAGTGTTCGTTTGGACCTACCGAAGTTTACGGTTATTGGAGCAACGACACGCACGGGGTCACTAGCTGCGCCTTTACGCGACAGGTTTGGTCATATTCATCGCCTCGAATTCTATACGCATGATGAAATCGCAAAAATTATCACCCGTGCTTCGAATATTCTAGAGAGCCAAATCGAAAACGAAGCAGCCGAATTGCTTTCGACCCGAGCTCGTCTGACACCGCGTATCGCGAACAGGCTTTTAAAGCGAGTTCGTGACTACGCCGACGTCAATGGTGACGGAATTATAGATACTGTGACGACGACCGAGGCTCTTAAAATGCTTGAAGTGGACGAGCTGGGACTTGACCCGGCCGATCGGAATTTGCTGCACAGTATCATCGACAATTATGGCAATAGCCCAGTCGGACTTACGACCATTGCGGCTCTTACGGGAGACGAAGCAACGACGATCGAAGATTTTTATGAACCGTACCTGCTGCAGCTTGGATTTATCGAACGTACGCCGCGAGGTCGAAAAGTAACGCTAAAAGCGTACAGGCACTTGGGTAAAACTGCTCCCGAAAGCCAGTAGAATTGGTATAATAGGGACATGAATCCTCAGCAGACGCCTCCGCTCCCTCCTCAGCCGCCTACTCCACCAGACCCTATGGCCAGTAGCCAGCCTCAACCTGTAGCATATGACAGCGAAGGCCGTCCGCTTTATGCCGCACCGCCGCAACAGCAACAAAGTACACCCGTAGAGCCCGCTCAGCCTCCGCAGTATGTTCATATGGCGCGTGCGACGGAACCTGCAAAACAGGAGGTGTCTCCTGAACTCAAGGCAAAGCACGATGCAGCTGTAAAAGCGTTTCCGTCGCTTAATCTCAGTGACTCGGAATTTGTTATTAGCGCAGTGCGTCGCCACCCGATCGGGTTGCTACTGCCTGTCGGTATTACTATTTTTCTTGTTGCGGTCGTATTGTCGTCGCTCATTAATTACCCGCTTATCGTCGCATCGATGGGCGTACTTAATCCGCCAGATGTCGCGTTGGTCTGGACGCTGGGACTTTTACTTACCGCTTTATTTTTGATTGGCGGATACATTGCCGTATGGGTGTATGTAAACAACAAGTTCTTTCTTACGAACGAAAGTGTCATCCAGGAGATCCAAGTAAGTATTTTCTCTAAGCACGAGCAGACGGTGAGTCTATCAAACATCGAGGACGCGAGCTTTCAGCAGCATGGCATTTTACAGACGCTACTTAACTATGGTTCGATCCGACTAAGTACCGAAGGTGATGAAACAACGTACAGGTTCCAGTACGTTGCGAATCCCAAAGAGCAGATTGCAATCCTCAACAATGCCGTCGAAGCATTTAAAAACGGCCGTCCTATTGATTGATAGTCAGATGGCTATTTATTGCGGTTGGTTTTAACGAAATCCGCTTCTTTTTCAAGATCGGCGCGGAGTGAGTAGCTTTTACACTTGGTGTCGGTACAGTTGGTCGCTTCGTAGCGGTATGTAGAGCCGGCCTCGTCGAGCTTAATGCCATCTGGATCGGTAAAGAGCGCAGGATCCATGGCGCGGAGAGTTTTACTGTCGATTTTTGAGGGGTAGTAGCCGTTCTGCTCGTAGAAGACTTCCTCTAGGTTGTAGTACATCGCGTTGATAGCCGTTTTGCGGTCATTGTCGCGCTGTGATGCAGCTAAGTTTGCTCGCTGGATAAGAAGGAGAGTAGTTGCCACACCTAGAAAAAGTATGACAGCAATAATTTCGATAACTGTAAAGCCGTGTTCGCGTTTCATTGCCTTTATTGTAGCACAACGAAGTAAGCATGGGCGAGTTTGTTGGCCTCTGTGAGGCAAGAGGGGTCATATCTTTGACTGATATAGCAAGTATCGTATAATAATAAGAGATAAAGAGAGGGAATTTATGGCAAAAAAAGCTGAAAAGACAGAAGTGGCCGAAAAAGCCACAAACAATGAAGGAAAACTAAAGGCCCTCGGGCTTGCTATGGATCAGATCACCAAGCAATTTGGTGACGGTTCGATCATGAAGCTGGGTGAAGCTCACAAAGTTGATGTGGAACTTATTCCATCTGGTGCGTTGAGCCTCGATTTGGCACTCGGTGGCGGTTACCCTAAGGGTCGTATCATCGAAATCTACGGGCCGGAGAGCTCTGGTAAAACAACGCTAACGCTTCACGCGATCGCGGAAGTGCAGCGAGCGGGCGGAACGGCAGCTTTCATCGATGCTGAGCACGCGCTTGACCCTGCCTACGCTAAGAAACTTGGTGTCGACACGGATAATCTACTCGTGAGCCAGCCGGACAACGGCGAGCAGGCTCTGGAAATTGCCGAGACGCTTGTTCGTTCAAGCGCAGTTGATCTCGTGGTTGTTGACTCGGTTGCGGCGCTTGTGCCACAAGCTGAAATCGATGGTGATATGGGCGACAGCCACATGGGTCTTCAGGCTCGCCTAATGAGCCAGGCACTCCGAAAGCTGACCGGTATTATCAATAAGAGCAAGACGACCGTTATTTTCATTAACCAGATTCGTATGAAGATCGGTGTCATGTTCGGTAACCCTGAAACGACCACCGGTGGTAATGCGCTGAAGTTCTATGCGAGTGTTCGCCTGGACATCCGACGTACTGGCCAGATTAAGGTTGGGGAGGATGTTGTCGGTAACCGAACCAAGGTGAAGATTGTTAAAAACAAGATCGCGCCGCCATTCCGTGTTGCTGAATTTGATATCATGTACAACGAAGGTATCTCAAAGACCGGTGATGTACTTGACCTCGCTGTTCAGCACGGTGTTGTTGGTAAATCCGGTGCATGGTTCGACTACAACGATGCAAAGATCGGCCAGGGCCGCGAAGCCACTAAGACGTACCTTAAGGGCAACGCCGAAGTGCTTACTGAAATTGATCAGAAGGTTCGAGAAAAGGTCGCAGAGTTAGAGGGCTAGTCCTTTCTATACCCGTACTATCAGTAGCGGCCGCCGGAATATTCTGGCGGCCGTGCCAATGGGAGGCATATGAAGATTACGGCAATTACCGCACAGACAAAAAACCGTAACAGGGTAAATGTTATGGTTGATGGCGCGTATCGTTTATCGCTGGATATTTTTCAGGTCGGCGACCTTGGCATCAGGGTGGGCAAGGAATACACCGAGCAAGAGCTAATAGAGCTTGAAACAGAGAGCCAATTTGGCAAAACCTATGCTCGTGCGCTTGAATATTGCTTGATGCGGCCACATAGTGCCAAGGAAGTGCGCGATTATCTGTATCGCAAAACGCGCGATACCAGGACGAAAACAGGCGGCATCAAAAAGGGCGTGCCAGTCGTCGTGACTTCTCGTGTGTTTGACCGCCTGGTCGAAAAGGGGTATGTTAACGACGATAATTTTACTCGTTATTGGGTAGAGAATCGAAATGTTGCCAAAGGCACTAGTCAGCGTAAGCTGACGGCAGAGCTACGCGCCAAGGGTGTGGAGCAGTCAATTATTGAGCGACATCTCCGCGATTCTTCAAGGAGCGACGAGGACGAACTGGCAAAAGTAATAGCCAAAAAACGGCCTCGTTACCCGGACGAGCAAAAATTTATTCAGTATTTGATGCGTCAGGGATTCCGGTATGACGACATCAAAGACGCGTTAGGCTCAAGCGAACCAGACTATTTGTGATCGATGTGTTCGGTCTGTGTTCCTTTTTTACGGAACGGATTGACATAAGCGGTACGTACCGAATCCATGATTGGCTCGGGTATCTTTGCTTCGCTATGGACGACAATCGCTTCGTTGTTGATCTCTGTGATCTGAGTACGATGGATCAGTAGCTCCGTGTCGTTGAGGCTTTTGAAGAGAGGGCGCTTTACGCTGATTTGTTGAATCATGAAACCGTTGGTATCGAGGGTATAGCCATTTACTTTACCGAGTTTATGCTTTTTCTCGTCAATGACACTCATGCCCATGATATCGAAATGGAGTTTGTAGATTTCTCCGAGCTTAATAATGTCGTCAGGAGAGACGAATTCGTCGCTTGAATCGACGATAATACCGATATCGCTAAACTCCCTAACGTCAGCGATACGCAGTAGAGAAGGATGTTGGTCAAGCAGTTGTCCCTCGACTTCGTAAGCGAGCACCTCAAGAGTATGAGGGTCTATAACGGGCTGAGATGTCCGGGCAAGTTCACTGCCGGTTTGTAGCCCCATAACAGGGGTGTTTATCAAACGGGATCCGGCAAGTAGCATATCATTAGTATAAACGTTTTTATGACGTTACTCAACAAAAGGATTCGACCTTCCTCTCGAGAGATCCAACTGAGATGCCGGGTCGTCGCGTGTCTTTAGTTCTTTGATACGATCCATCGTCTTTTGGTCGAAGTTTTGTGTTGTTTCGGGAACGTAGTCGCCGCTGTTACTTGATTGGACAATAATGCCGTTAAGTAAAAAGACCATCACTACAAGTCCGCCCAGTACGAAGATGACGAAAATCATCACATGATAGCGGTGAAGCATATTGACGAAGACTTTTTTGAGGTTGGCTGAAGTTATTTCCATGGTTTTACCTTACGTACGTGGTTATTGTTAGTACGTCGCTCGACACGCCAGTCTGATCTTTTGTGATCCCGATGCTTGCAACCTGTAGTTTAGTCAGGTTTTGCTCGATTGACTGTATGAAACGAAGGAGGCTTAAGTAGTCGATAGGGTTTTTGACTGTCACTGTGATAGTTGCCGTCTTAACACCTGCAGGTGCAGGCGTTGCTGTAGCCGCAGGCGCAGTACTGCCACTTGCTGGAGGCGTCGTCGTGCCTGATTTTGTGTCTGTTGCAAAATCAATATTTGTCAGTTCGATGCCAGCGCGGGCTGCGTACTGGTTGAGATCGTTGATGATCTGGTTTTGATATTCGTAGCTTTGGCTGTTGGCAACAACTTCGCCGGCGCGTTGGACAAGCTGCTGATTAGCCTCAAGGTCCTTCTCTGTTTTTTGTAGAGTCTGAAGGTTATTCGCGCTCGCGCTGGCATCGGCGACAGTGTGACTGACATCGGTGGCTACCTGGGAAAGCATGCCGTTGGCAAAGTAGAATATCACGACACCAATAAGAGTGATCACGAAGAGCATGCACGATAGGATTAATCGCAGTTTGCTAGCGGTCATTTCACGATGGCTCATTTTGCTGCATCCTTTTTAATCGTTACATTAAGGCTAACGCTGATTGGATATCCTGCGTCTGCTCCGCCGCCGGCAATACTCTGGAAGTGGACATTTGTGAATAGCTCTGACTTTTGGAACGAATCTTTGAGGGCTAGCGCACTGGCGTAATCTTTTGCTTTTGCGTTTAGGGTAGTCGGTGTACCAAAAGTTGCAGAATCCAGCGCCAGGGTTTCAAGGATTGTTCCTGGAGGCATGAGTGCGGCAAACTCAAGAACTACTTTAGTGTAGTTGATCTCTTGATCAAGGATTTGTTTTGCGGTCTGCAGGTTGGTTCGGAACTCTTTTGCCTGTGCTTCTACTGTGGCATAACCGGCTACCTTGGCTTTGTTTTCGTTGATTGTCAGTTCGGCATTAGCTTTGGTATTGGTGAGGTAAACATAGACGATACCGATCGCGACCATCATAAATACGAGCGCACCAAGGAGGAAGAAGTTATACCGAACAAGCAATGTGTTGCTGCGAGCAGCGCGGAGTTCGCGCTTTGTTTCGGGCGGGAGGAGGTTTATCATTTCTTCCAAATCTCCTCTTGGTTCACGCTTGCGAGCCCGGCAACGGTAATATATCGTGGTCGGAATTGTTTGCTCGGCTGTGGCAATTTACCAAAGTCTAATCGCTGCCACGGGCTGGCGACACGCGCTGGCATAACGAGCTCGTTGGTGAAGTAGTCACCGATACCAGGAACGTTGCTTCCACCACCTACCACCAGGACCTGCTCTAGTTTGCGGTCGTCATTAAGTCGCTCATTGTAGTAGCGAATGACTTTACGAACCTCGGTAAGAATACGTTGCAGGCTTGGCTGCAAGGCGCTGGAAATTTTTGCCTGCCGCGGACCGGCGCTCAGACCGCTGAGGACTTTTAGTTGGTGCGCGTTCTCTAGAGCGACATTGAGTTTTTTAGCGATATCAAGCGTAAAGGTGTTGCCCCCGATGCCAAGACCACCGCTCACACGGATTGCACCGCCATCGAGCACGGCGATGTCAGTACTGGCAGGGCCGATATCGATGATAAGGGTAGGGAGGTGGCCTTCTTCGGTCGCTTCAAGCACACGGGCGACCGAGTTGATACCCGGTTCAATCATGATTGGGCGGAGCCCTACAGCAGTACAAGCGGCGATACAGTTGTCGACCAGGGTTTTAGGTACGGCCGACATGATGACCGTCAATTGTTCTTTGGTGCGCTCGATGATCTCGTAGTCAACGTACAGTGAGCCGATGGGGATTGGAATATACTGATCCACCTCGATTTCGACCGCGTCACCCAGAGTGCTTTCGGTTTTAGCTGGCACGGTAAAGGTGCGGGAGAAACTGCGGCTGGTTGGTACGCCAAGGACGACGTGGTCGCTCGGCAGTTCACCGACGAGCTTCTCACTCAAGAGGGAGCGAATGTTTTCGGAGAGGTAATTGTCGTCACTTTCGAGTGATTTTTGGACTTTAGCAGGGTCAAGATCAACCGACCCGTAGCCAAGTACGAGCCATTTTTTTGGGTCAACAGCCATAACCTTGATACCAGTCTGACTGATGTCAAGGCCAATAATTGGCTTGTCGTGATAGAATAATTTTGCCATTGATGCCCACTAAATTGTGCTAGTACCAGTATACCATGAGCGGTTTGAAGTTAACCCTTGATATTTTGCGATAGACTCGCGATCGGGCCCATGACGCTGGCCGCGATAAGCCCGACCATCGATCCCATAACAAGGATCATGACCGGCTCGATGATAGAGCTCAACCCGTCGATTGCGACGTCAACTTCTTCTTCGTAGAAGTCGGCGACCTTCACTAAGACCGTATCTGTTTGTCCGGTCTCTTCACCGACGGCGAGCATTTGGGCGACGATTGCGGGGAAGAGTTCATTCTTCTCGATGACCGACGACAGCGTTGCGCCGTTCTTGACCTCTTCTGCGGCATCGATAAGCGACTGTTCGTAAACCACGTTACCGACGGCATGTGCGGTAACATTTAGTGCTTCAAGTACAGCTACGCCAGCCCCCATGAGTGCCGAGAACGTTCGGGCAAATCGAGCGACCGCAACCTTGGTTACGATACTTTTAATGCCTGGGAGTTTAAGAATGAAGCGGTGGAAGATTGCTTTACCTTTTGGTGTTTTTAGGTAACGAAGCAAAAGGAATACGCCACCAATGATTAACGGAAAGACGATAAACCAGTAGTTAGTCATAAAGCCACTGATCCCAAGCATTCCCTGGGTGAGTGCTGGGAGCTCAGCGTCCGGACCGCCGAGGTCCTGGAGGATCTTACCGATCTGCGGAATAACAAAAAGCATCAATCCGAAGAAGGCGAGGATGGTAATGACAACGAGTACCATAGGGTAGGTCATGGCGCTTTTTACTTTTTTACGAATAGTTGAGTTTTTTTCCTGCTGGATAGCGAGGCGCTTTAGGATTTCGTCAAGAATACCGGCTGCCTCTCCGGCTCGAACCATGTTGACATAGACGTCGCTAAACGTACCTGGGTATTTAGCGAGCGCGTCTGCTAACTGCGCGCCGTCCTCGACATCC
>DASUVJ010000032.1:0-48321 GCA_036378995.1 Saccharimonadales bacterium (SeqCode) | reverse complement strand
ATATGTACCAGATTAAGATTAACAACCGTAAGGTCATTAATTTTATGATGGCGCAGTATCTTGGCCTTGATACCATTCAGGCGCAGTTAATGATCAAGCTGTTCGATCGAAAAAACAAGATCGCACCAGAGGATTTCCGTGACCAGGCTATTGAAATCTTTGGCAGCGAAGCTGCACCGGCGGGCCTCTCTAAGATCTCTAAGTTGCTTGCTTCAAAAAATATGTCAGAGCTGCCGGAGGAAATCCGTGAAAGCGCGGCTGTAAAAGAAGTGCAGGAGCTATTTACGCTTCTCGAGCAGGCGGGCGTTAAAAATGCTATCTTTGACATTACGCTAATGCGTGGGCTCGACTACTACACTGGCACTGTTTTTGAATTTTTTGACACTCATCCAGATAACAACCGTTCGCTATATGGCGGCGGTCGCTACGATGGGCTTGTTGGTCTGTTTGGCGCCGAGCCGATCTCTGCCGTGGGCATGGCCCCTGGTCTCACCATGACTGAGTTGTTTTTGCAGACGCACAATCTTCTGCCTAAGTTACCGTCGACGACAGAAGTATATGTCATTGTTCTGGGCGAGGCTCTGAAGGGCGCGATGAAACTTGCTTCAGATCTCCGCGAAGAAGGCGTTAACGTGGAGCTCGATATTACAGGACGCAAGCTCGACAAACAGCTTAAAGCTGCTGTCAAAAAAGATATCCCATTCATTATCTTTGTGGGTGAAGACGAGCTGAAATCCGAGATCTATCCGTTTAAGGACACCGCATCAAGCGAAGAGCAAAAGCTGAGCTTTGAGCGCATTGTCTCTAGCGTAAAAGATCGTCGTCGCAAGCACGCCGATGATCTCGACGATTTGTTCGAGTAGTTTACATCTGTTATACTCAGGCGAGTATGAAGACTACCGTAAAACATTTATCAGACACCAAGGTTGAGCTGACAATCTCTCTTGGCGTTGAAGAGCTGAAGGCTGCCGAGCAGGTCGCCCTCACAAAGCTCGCAAAATCTATTAAAGTACCTGGTTTCCGTAAGGGTAACGTGCCTGCGAGCGTGGCTGCAAAACACGTCGATCCAGAGATGCTCGGCCAGCAATCGTTAGAAGACGCACTGTCGAAGGCGGTTGCCGAAGCATACACGAGCGAGAATATCCAGGCGCTTGATCGTCCTGCTGTCGAGATCAAAAAATTTGTTCCTGGCAAGGAGCTTGAATTTACGGCAGAGGCTGAAATCCTGCCAAAGATTACTCTCGGCGATTACAAAAAGCTGAAGGCGGAAAAAACAAAGGTTACCGTTGCTGCTAAAGATGTTAACGAAATCATCGATCGCATGCGCCAAGGCCTTGCCGAAAAGAAAGCTGTTGAGCGTGCTGCTAAGAACGGCGACGAAGTAATCATTGACTTTGTAGGTAAAAAAGATGACGTTGCTTTTGATGGCGGAACAGGTACGGACTACCCGCTTACGTTAGGTAGCAACTCGTTTATTCCTGGCTTTGAAGAAGGTATTGTCGGTAAAAAAGCCGGTGAAACGTTCGATCTTGAATTGACATTCCCTAAGGACTACCACGTGGCCGATCTAAAGGGTGCGAAGGTGGTATTTACGACGACCCTCAAAGAAGTTAAGGAAGTCGTACTACCTGAAATGGACGATGATCTTGCCTCAAAGGCCGGTCCGTTTAAGACCATTGCTGAACTAAAAGACGACATCAAGCGCGAAATCACCGCGCAAAAAGAGCGTGAAGCCAATGAAAAGCTAAAGGACGACTTGGTCGGTCAGCTTGTTGAGGCCAGCACCGTTCCTGTTCCTGAGATCTTGCTAAACGACCAGGCCGCGTCAATCGAGCGCGACATGACCCAGAACCTTATGTACCAGGGTCTGACACTTGATCAGTACCTCGAGAACAAGGGCTTTGAATCAAAAGAGAAGTGGCTTGAAACCGAAGTAAATGACGCGGCTAAAAAGCGCGTACAGGCCGGATTGGTTCTTGCGGAACTCAGCAAAGTCGAAAAGATCGAGGCTACCAGCCAAGAACTCGACGACCACGTTAATCTCTATAAGCAGCAGTACGCCAACAACCCGCAAATGGTTGCGCAGTTTGACCAGCCAGAAGCACGACGCGATATCGCAAACCGCCTTTTGACCGAAAAGACGGTTGACCGTCTTGTCGAACTAAACACTAAATAGTGTGACATACAAAAAATAACCCCTGGAAATGGGGTTATTTTTTTGCTTTTCGTCCTTTTGGACTCATCAGCATACGTGCACACGTATGGAAGCAGTCCTAACTAAGCAACTACTTCGCCGCGCCGAGGCGCGAACGCGACGATGCGTTCGCGCCTCGGCAGGCAGAGTCGACCCGAGGCAGCGGCTGCCTACAGGTACTGGCCCGGGGTGCCACCGGCGTAGCCGTGGGCCTGGTGGCCACGCGAGCCATCGCCGGGCATCCCGCCGAACAGGTCGCTCGGGAAGCCCATGACGCGGACACCGTCCGGCAGGTCACCGAGCAGGTCCCTCAGGAACGGGGGCAGGCTGCTGAGCACGTCCTCGTCCTGGAGGGAGTTGTCGAGCAGGTGGATCATGCAGGGCACGGCGCCCTTGAGGACCTCGTCGACGTCCGTCGCGAGGATGTAGCTGGGCACGTTGCGGAAGACGTGCAGGCTCACCTTGACGCGCATGGTGGCCCCGCCGATCGTCATGCTGCGGGTCGAGGTGTGGACGACGTCGCCCTCGTCGAGACCCTTGGCCTGGACCGAGCGGTTGAGCTGGCCCATCACCTTGAAGGTGTCCTGGACGACCGACCCCATGAGGTGGTCGACGGAGCAGGTGACCTCGTCGGTGGAGGGCTGCTCGCCCTGCGGGTCCGACAGCCAGTGGTCCACCTGGATGGTGGCGGTGCCGTGACCGAAGCGCAGGAAGTTCTTGCGGGTGGTGCGGTCGGACGACATGGCCGATCCCTTCTCTCATCCGGCAGGCAGTGCCTTAGGCGAATCCGTTCGCGTAGATGAGAAACAGGGAGACGTCGAGGACCTATCTCTGTTTCTCATCTACGTTTGTAGTTGCTTGTTAGGGAGCGTTACTCTACTATAAAAGGAATAACTGAAGTATTTTATAATATAAATAACATTAAGTCAATACTTTTCTTTAAAATATTAGCACTCACTTGCACGGAGTGCTAGTTTTTATGTATACTAAGTATATGAATAAGCCAGGTAGTTACTTAGTTCCAACGGTCATCGAAAAAACACACGACGGTGAGCGGGCTTTTGACATCTATAGCCGTCTACTCAACGAACGAATCATCTTCTTAGGGGAGGATGTCAACGAGCACACGGCAAATATCGTTGTGGCGCAGCTCCTTCACCTTGCCTACGAAGATCCTAAGAAGGATATAAAACTTTATATCAACAGCCCCGGTGGCAGTGTCTACGACGGCTTGGCTATCTACGACACTATCCAATATATTTCGCCCGATGTCATGACGATTGGTATCGGTCTTCAGGCGAGCATGGGATCGTTCCTGCTTTCAAGTGGTGCAAAAGGCAAGCGTTTTGCGCTTCCCAACAGTCGTATCATGATTCACCAGCCATCGAGTGGTACCCAGGGAAAGGTTACCGACCAAGAGATTACACTGCGAGAGAGTTTGTTCTTGAAACAGCGTCTTAACGAGATCCTCGCTAAAAACACAGGCCAAAAACTTTCTAAAATCGAGAAGGACTCCGACCGTGATTACTGGATGAGTGCGGAAGAGGCTAAAAAGTACGGCCTTATCGACGAAGTCATCGAAAAAGCCTAGAACTTTTTAACGGCGAGTATTGCGCCCATGCCGCCGTATTGATGAGAATCCTCCCCACCAGACCGCGCTTGATGGGATGCGTCACTTACTACCATGGCGATGATGTCCATGTTGTTTCTTCTTGTGCTGCTGAGTGCCTCGTCCTCATCGATGTAAAGCCCGGGTTGCCACTCGTCCCCCACTAAATAATCGCCTGCTTTATGTGTCCATGTTTCATAGAAAAGTCCGCCGGGCTCGAGCGCTTCACACGCAATTGCCTTGGTGTCTCTGTACTCATTAAGGTCACGCGTACGTGAGCCGAAGACATATTCTGCTCCAAGCCCCTGGAGTGAACGAGGCTGCAAGGTGTGAAGGTCACGCTGAACGACCGTGGCGAGTTGTCCTGCGCGCATAAAAGAGTCGCCCCAAGCAGGATTCGCAAAGGTAAACTCGTCTTGATGAGGGCTCCATATGCCCAGCTGTCCAAGCGCCAATTGCCCCATGGTTTCGCGTGTCACCTCGACAGTTGTCTCTTCTCGGTCGCTTGTTTCAATGGTGCCGTCATCCTCCATAAGTGGTGAAAATAGGGCAGCACCGCGCGGGACACCACAAGTGCCGATGATAGCAACCTTGTTTAAGCTGCGCATGAGTCTTCGTTTCCTGCTGGAGTTGTGCGCCAGTTCGCGGTCATATGACGCGGCTGATGTGATCATGGTATTACCAAGGATTCTGTCTTCGCGAGTTACTACTCGGTAATTACTGTCAATATAGTCGCCGATGGCTTTTTTTGTCCATTTCCAATTAGCCTCGTCGGCAGGACGAGGGCTGAGATGTTCAGTCATTGGTTGCTCCTTTGTCAAAACAATGTAGCGCCTAATGAACTTATAGAGTAAACTGTTCACTACAATGAACAACAAGCAGAATGTCAGGAAAAAATTAGAGCGTCTTAATCTATTAAAGGATGAAGCGGTGTTATATATGGATCTGCTTGAGGCGCCGAACACGCACTTGGGGCTTTCACGTGCGACGGGCATTAATCGCTCAAAAGTGTATCGCCTTATTGAACAGCTGGAGGGAAGGGGCCTTGTGTCAAGACGCACCGATGACCGAGGGACATTCTTGGTGGCGAATGATCCAAATGCGCTTGAGATTGAATTGACCGCACAAGAGACTCAATTACAGCGACAGCGAGAGGTGCTGGAGGATACTATCCCCGATCTGTTTGCGCTATATAAGAACACCAAGAATCCATTCGTAATTCATACGTACGAGGGGACTGACGGTCTTCGTCAGATGCAGTGGCGCGAGTTGCAAACAAAAGGTGAGCTTTTGACCTTTGGGAATACGACTATCGAGGATATGGTCATTGATCACGGTTGGGCGGAGCGGATGCGTGAACGGACCGTTGAGCGCGGGTATCGGCTGCGTGAAATTTATAACGAATCGGATAGAAGTCCTGATTTTACCGTTAACAAAGAATATCTCGCACTTTATGAGGCTCGTCGCGTATCCGAAGAGGAGCTACCTGTCGCTACTCCGATGGTGATTTATAACGACACAGTGTGTATTTATCATTTTACCGATGAAAAGCGAGTCGGGGTGGAGATTATCAACGCAGGCTTTGCACATACAATGAAGAGCATTTTTGAGTTATACTGGAAAAACGCGGAAAAGATTGATTATTAAGATCATTTTCTCTTGACTATTTGCCAACTAACCCGCACAATAAGTACCAAGAAGTAGTGTATTGTGGTTAATCATGCTCTCTGGACAGGTGGCAACGACTAGGCAGCAACCATAATTAGGAATCTTCGGCGCCGATTCTATCAATCACTAAAACAAGTACTAACAGCGAGGAGCAAAGCGTGGCCAAGACCAAGCCTAGTGCGACAGGGCGTGTTTTCTTTACGAAAGATGACACGGCACTGCCGCTACCAAACCTTATCGCTCACCAGAAAGATTCTTGGCGTGAATTCGTCGAGACTGGTTTGAGTGAGATTTTTGCAGAACTTAACCCGATCGACGATTACACCGGTCAAAAGTTGGAACTGCGATTCAACAACTACAAGTTCCAGGATCCAAAGACAAGTGAACAGGATGCGAAAGAAAACAATCTTACTTTCGATGCGCCTTTGCACGCAAATGTCGAGCTGACCAACAAGGTTACCGGCGAAGTCAAAGAGCAGGAAATCTACCTAGGTGACTACCCATGGATGACTGACCGCGGTACCTTTATTATTAATGGTACTGAGCGTGTCGTCGTTTCTCAACTGATCCGTTCTGCTGGTGTCTTCTTTACTGCTGACGCTTCAAACGGCCGCAATTACTACGGTGCGAAACTGATCCCAGGCCGTGGCGCATGGCTTGAATTCGAGACCGCATCTAACGGTACTATTTACGTTAAGATCGACCGCCGCCGCAAGCTGCCTGTCACGACACTTTTGCGAGCCCTTGGTCACAGTAAGACGTCCGAAATCAAGAGCCTCTTCGAGGATGTAGACAACGGCGATGTTAAGTACATCGACGCTACCCTTGAAAAAGACCCAGCACGCGGCGCTAACGAAGCTCTCATTGAGGTTTACCGCCGTCTGCGACCAGGTGATCTTGCTACCGTTGACAACGCCCGTAGCATGATCGAGCGCATGTTCTTTGACTTCAAGCGCTTCGACTACAGCCGCGTCGGCCGCTACAAGCTTAACCAGCGCCTTAACCTGGAAGTTGCCAACACGACTGAAAACCGTGTATTCCAGATGAGCGACCTTATCGCTATCGTTAAGGAAATCATCCGTCTTAACAACACTCAGGAAGCTGCCGATGACATCGACGCGCTTTCAAACCGCCGCGTTAAATTGGTTGGCGAACTTGTTGCCCGCCAGTTCCGCGTTGGTATGCTCCGCATGCAGCGTAACGCAATGGACCGCATGTCTATGTCTGACCTCGAGACAGTTACTCCAGGCCAGCTCATTAACGCTCGTCCTGTCGTCGCCGCTGTTCGTGAATTCTTCGCAAGTTCACAGCTTTCACAGCTGATGGACGAAGTAAACCCACTTTCAGAGCTTTCGCACAAGCGCCGCCTCAGCTCAATGGGCCCTGGTGGTCTTTCACGCGAACGTGCCGGATTTGACGTCCGTGACGCTCACCCAACGCACTACGGGCGCCTTTGTTCTGTAGAAACGCCTGAAGGTGCCAACATTGGTCTGGTGCTTAACCTTGCAACCTACGCCCGCGTTAACGAATACGGCTTTATCGAAACTCCATACCTTAAGGTAGTTGACGGCAAGGTGACTGACGAAGTCGTTTATCTTGACGCTTCACAGGAACTTACCGAGGTTATCGCCGACGCCGGTGCAGAACTCAACGAAGACGGTACCTTTACCGACGAACGTGTGAGTGCTCGCAAGTACCTCAACCCAGAACAGGTTGACGTAAGCGAAGTATCGTACATGGACGCTGCCCACAAGCAAATCCTTGGTTCGACCGCATCACTCGTGCCATTCATCGAGAAAAACCGTGTTGACCGATCTCTTACCGGTTCAAACATGCAGAAGCAGGCCGTACCACTACTTACTCCACAGTCTCCGACTGTTGGTACTGGTATCGAGGCAGAACTTGCCAAGAACACCAGCCAGCTGATCACCGCTGAAGGCGATGGTGAAGTTGTTCGTGCCGATGCCGATGAAGTTCACGTTAAGTACAAAGACGGTGTAAAAGTATACGAACTCGTTCACTTCTCAAAGTCTAACGACGACCGCTCGATCAACCAGAAGACCCGTGTAATGCGCGGTGACAAGGTAAAGAAGGGGGACACCCTGATCGAAGGCGCCTCTATTGCTGACGGCGAACTCGCACTTGGTCGCGACCTTACGGTTGCCTTCATGCCATGGGGCGGTTATAACATGGACGACGCGATCGTGCTTTCTGACCGCATTGTTAAAGAAGATGCTCTGACCAGCATCAATATCAAGGATTACACCGTAGAAGTCCGCGAAACCAAGCTTGGTCCAGAAATCGTTACCCGCGACATCCCTAACGTATCTGAAGAATCACTTCGTCACCTCGACGAAAACGGTATCATTCAGGTAGGTTCAGAGGTGAAGGCCGGTGACGTACTTGTTGGTAAGATTACACCAAAGGGTGAGCAGGAACTCAGCTCTGAAGAGCGCCTCCTCCGTGCCATCTTCGGTGAAAAAGCCAAGGATGTCCGTGATACTTCACAGCGCATGAACAACGCCGGTGGCGGTAAGGTTGTTGGCGTGAAGATCTTCTCACGCGAGAACGGCCACGAACTAAAAGCTGGTGTACTGATGCAGATCCAGATCTTCGTAGCGCAGCTCCGCAAGATCTCTGTAGGTGACAAGCTTGCAGGTCGTCATGGTAACAAGGGTGTGGTCGCACGTATCCTCCCGGTACAGGATATGCCATTCATGGAAGACGGTACTCCAGTAGATGTCGTCTTGAACCCGCTCGGTGTGCCATCTCGTATGAACATCGGTCAGCTGTTTGAAACCCACCTTGGTATGGCGGCTCGGGCTCTTGGCTACAAAGTTGCAACGCCTCCATTTAACGGTGTTCCAAACGAAGTCATTAGCGACGAGCTTGAAAAAGCCGGCTTTGCCCGCGACGGTAAGAGTCAGCTGTTTGACGGCCGCACCGGTGAACCGTTTGAAGAACGTACTACCGTTGGTGTCATGCATATGATTAAGCTGCACCACATGGTTAGCGACAAGATTCACGCCCGATCGACTGGTCCATACACTATGGTTACCCAGCAGCCACTTGGTGGTAAGGCACAAAACGGTGGTCAGCGATTTGGTGAGATGGAGGTTTGGGCACTCGAAGCATACGGTGCTGCAGCAACCCTTCAGGAAATGCTTACCATTAAGTCTGACGACGTTTACGGACGTGCCAAGGCTTACGAATCAATCATCAAGAGCGAACCAATCGTTGGTCCAAAGCTTCCAGAGTCATTCAATGTTCTCGTGAAGGAACTCCAGGGACTTGGTCTGCGTGTTGACTTGCTTGACGAGTCTGAAGACGCGGTTATCGATGCCGAAAAGGTTATCGCCGAAAGCGGCCCAGAAGACAAGACAGTACCAGCACTTGATACTGACGACAACGCCGAAACTATCCTTGACGAAGCCGACGAAATCGGTGACATCGAAGACGGAATGAGTATCCAAGACATTGACGAAATTGAAGAAAGGAAGGAGGCGTAATATGAGCCGAGTTGTCGCAAGTAACGGTATCGCTGACTTTGACGCAGTGCGTCTCGCTGTCGCCAGCCCAGAGGACATCCTCAAATGGAGCTACGGCGAAGTCACTAAGCCTGAAACGATCAACTACCGTACCCAGAAGCCAGAGCGCGACGGATTGTTCTGTGAGCGTATCTTCGGACCGGTAAAAGATATTAACCCGCACGACAGCAAGCTTAAGGGTGTTCGCTCACGCGAAGCTGCTGTTGATAAGAACGGTGAACTTGTTACTAAGTCTATCGTTCGTCGTGAACGTATGGGTCACATCCAGCTTGCTGCGCCTGTTGCGCACATCTGGTTTATGCGCGGTACACCAAGCGCAATGAGCCTCCTGCTCGGTATTACTGTTCGTAACCTCGAACGTATTGCTTACTTTGCTACCTACGTCATCCTTGACGCAAACGAAGAGAAGCGCGACCAATACCTTGCTGACCTTGAAGCAGAGACTGAAGCAGGCCGTGCCGCTATCAAGATCCGCTACGAGCGCGAAGCAGAAGCCGAAAATGCCGATGTAAAGGCGCTTGCAGAACAGCAGTCCCGTGAAGTTGAAGAGCTTAACGAAAGCTACACGACTAAGAAGACCCAGCTTGAAAGCCTCGTAAAGGGCGCCCTTCTTAACGAAACCGACTACCGCAACCTGCCAGAAGAGTACGAAGAACTCGTTACTGTTGGTATGGGCGGTACGGCTCTTAAGGCACTCCTTGACGAAATCGACCTCGAAGTTCTGATTGCACAGCTTTCAGAAGAAGTCGAAGGCGCCAAGGGTCAGCGTGAAAAGAAACTCCTCAAGCGTCTTAAGGTGCTTGAAGGTATGCACGCTGCAGGTATCAAGCCAAACAGTCTTGCACTAACCGTACTTCCAGTTATTCCTCCGGACCTTCGTCCGATGGTTCAGTTGACCGGTGGCCGTTTTGCAACCAGTGACCTTAACGACCTTTACCGTCGCGTTATTAACCGTAACAACCGTCTTAAGAAGCTGATCGATCTTAACGCTCCTGAAGTTATCCGCCGCAACGAGATGCGCATGCTCCAGGAAGCTGTTGATGCCCTGATCGACAACAGTGCCGCCCGTGGTGGCCGTGCTGTTAACGCAACCGGTGGACGCCGCCGTCTTAAGTCAATCAGCGACATGCTGAAGGGTAAGCAGGGTCGTTTCCGTCAGAACCTTCTTGGTAAGCGTGTAGACTACTCTGGACGTTCAGTTATCGTTGTTGGTCCAAAGCTAAAGATCAACCAGTGTGGTCTGCCAAAGCAGATGGCCCTCGAACTGTTCAAGCCATTCGTTATTAGCTGGCTGATCCGCGGTGAGCACGCGCACAACATCCGTTCAGCAACTCGTCTAATCGAGGCTGGTGACGCACTCGTATGGGATGCACTTGACGCCGTTATCGAAGGCAAGTACGTACTCCTTAACCGTGCGCCGTCACTCCACCGTCTTTCAATCCAGGCCTTCCAGCCTAAGCTCGTAGAAGGTAAGGCGATTCAGCTGCACCCGCTCGTTGCAAACGGATTCAACGCCGACTACGACGGTGACCAGATGGCTGTCCACCTTCCGCTTTCAAAGGAAGCTCAGCGTGAAGCTCGTGAGCTGATGAGCGCTACGAACAACCTATTGAAGCCTGCCGATGGTGCGCCAGTGCTTAACATCGGTCAGGACGTGGTTCTTGGTAACTACTACCTTACCTACGAAAAGCCAAGCGCTCAGACAGACGTCGTTAAGGCCTACAGCTCGGTTTACGAAGCTGAAATGGCATACGACAACGGCCGCTTGCAGCTCCAGACACCTATCCGTGTCGTAGCAAAGGGTGAACTCCGCAACACGACACTTGGCCGCGTATTCTTCAACGAAATCCTGCCTGCAGACTTCCCGTACGACAACAACGTACAAAGCAAGAAGCAGCTAAAGAAGGTGCTTGCTAAGATCTTTAACAAGTACGGTGCTGAAGAAACCGCAAAGACTGCTGACCGCATGAAGGGTCTTGCATTCCGCTTTGCGACCGTCGCCGCTGTATCGACCGGTAAAGACGACTACCTCCACTTTGAAGAAATCAGCGAATTCGTTGCCGAAGGTGACGCAAAGACAACCTTGATCTCTGAACAGTTTGACCAAGGTTTGATTACCGAAGAAGAGCGTTACAACCTTACTGTCGCCGCATGGCGCGCAGTTGACCGCCAGGTAACAGAGTTCCTGCAGTCACAGCTTAAAAACATGGACACCAGCATCAGCGTGATGGTTAACTCAGGTGCCCGTGGTGATATCTCGAACGTTAAGCTCGCAAGCGCCATGGTTGGTATCATGGTGGACGCGACGAACCGTGAGATCGAGCTGCCTATCCGTTCAAGCTACCGCGCTGGTCTTTCATCACTGGAGTCATTCGTGGCTACTCGTGGTGCTCGTAAGGGTCTGATCGACACCGCTCTTAAGACCGCCGACTCAGGTTACCTGACTCGTCGTCTGGTGGATGTGTCTCAGGACGTATTTACTGTTGAAGACGAAGAGGGCGAAGACGAAGGATTTGCAATCTACCGCAGTGAGTCTGAACTGACCATGATCGACTTTGGCAACCGTCTGTTCGGCCGTTTCTCTGCCGAAGACGTTGCAGGTCATGTTAAGGCAGGTGAGCTGATCACCCGCGAAATCGCCGACTCGATCGAAGCCGACGCCGAAGTAAAGAGTGTGAAGATCCAGAGTGTTCTTTCAACCAAGAACCTCCGCGGTATCCCACAGAAGAGCTACGGTATCGACATGGCTACTGGGTCACTCGTTGACAAGGCGCAGCCTGTCGGCGTGATCGCAGCCCAGTCTGTCGGTGAGCCTGGTACCCAGCTGACGCTTCGTACCTTCCACGCCGGTGGTGTAGCCGGTGGTGACATCACCCAGGGTCTGCCTCGTGTTGAAGAGCTCTTTGAAGCCCGTTCACCAAAGGGTCAGGCATACATCACTGAGACCGCTGGTCTGGTTGATGTCTGGGAAGATGGCAAGAAGTACATCGTTCAGGTTACCCCTGAAGCTGGTCACGTTGAGCGTATCAAGCTTGAAGGCCGTACGGTTAACGTTAAGTCTGGCAGCAATGTAAAGGTTGGTGACGTACTTGCAACTACCGAAGGCGAAGCGAAGCCACTCGTTGCTCCATTTGACGGAGTTGTAGAGATTGCTGAAGACACGCTTGTACTGGCTGCAAACGCCGGTGCGCCTGTCCGCTACGAGATTCCTGGCAGCGCTCAGCTGGTTGTTCGTGCAAACGATACTGTCGAAGCGGGTGACCGCCTGACAATCGGTTCGTTAAACCTCCACGACCTCATGCGCCTAAAGGGTACTGAAGCAACTCAGCGTTACATCATTAACGAAGTGCTTCGTATCTATGCCGCACAGGGTCAGGACGTTGCCGACAAGCACCTTGAGATCATCGTTCGACAGATGTTCTCACGTGTTCAGGTCGAAGACCCAGGTGACAGCGCATTCGTTACTGGCGACATCGTCTCTAAGGCAGCTGTCGTTGAGGCGAATGCCGAACTGGCTGCTGAAGGTAAAGAACTTGTTGGCTACACACAGTTGCTGCTTGGTATTACCAAGGTCTCTATCTGGAGCGACAGCTGGCTATCTGCTGCGTCATTCCAGGACACGACCCGCGTGCTTATCAACGCTGCCACTAGTGGACGTGCTGACCGCCTGCACGGTCTAAAGGAAAACGTCATTATCGGACGCAAGATTCCTGTAGGAACCGGCGCCGAGACCGACGAGCCTACCGACGAAGCTTTGGCCGAGGAAATCGCCGAAGATGTCGAAGAGATTGTTGCTTCATAAGAAGCAACATCGCAAACAAAACATCCCCGCTAGAAATGGCGGGGATGTTTTTATTGGTGATAGTTGCTATTGACATAAGCACAATAAAGGAGTATGATACATACACCATACATCGTGCTACGCAACAAAAGCACGGCGTATGCAAGTGCAAGACAACGATCAGGGGATGATCAAGGTGACAACACTGGCCGAACCCACCGCAACCACTCTTCCTCGGACGCCGATGTCCGAGAAGGAGGCCAAGGAGGCCGCAGCTGCGGCCGAACTGGAGCACCGCCAACTGGTGGCTCGGGGTGCCCTTCTGACCCTCCCGGAGAACGTCAGGTCCGGACTGGACCGAGCGTCCGAGGAGGTACAGGTGCTCGTCAACGACGGGTCCTGGTCGAAGGCGGCTACCGCCCTCGACAAGTCCGGCCAGCACTCCCTGGCGTCGTGGCTCCGCCTGGAGACACCGTACGCCCTGGAGTGCTGACGCGGTCCTGCACGACGCCTGAGGGGGCGGACACGAGCCGGGCACACGCCCCTCGAGTCCGCCCTCCGGGCCCTACAACTTGAATTTATTCGACTCATCTGTTATTATTGCAGGTGAGTTTCCTCTTTTTAGACCAAGCGGTGAATTGAATGTGTACACACCAACCGGACGCTAAAGAGAATGACATGAGGCGGAGATGCTGAATCCAAATCATAAAACCAGGGACATTCTCGTCCCAAAATAATGAAATAACAGGAGTTTTCATGCCAACAATCAACCAATTGGTGCGAAAGCCACGCAAGACTGCGATCAAAAAGTCAAAGTCTCCTGCGCTCGGCAAGATCCACAACGCACTGAAGACCCGCTACTACGACCAGACCGGTCCTTTGAAGCGCGGTGTTTGTATCAAGGTAACTACTAAGACCCCAAAGAAGCCGAACTCGGCTCTTCGTAAGGTTGCTCGTGTTCGTCTGACGAACCAGCAGGAAGTTTGGGCATACATCGGTGGTGAGGGTCACAACCTTCAGGAACACGCCGTTGTGCTCGTACGCGGTGGCCGTGTACCAGACCTTCCAGGTGTGCGTTACCACATCGTACGTGGCGCACTCGACCTCCAAGGCGTTGCAAAGCGCAAGCAGGGTCGTTCTAAGTACGGTGCTAAGAAGGAGGACAAGTAGAAATGCCTCGTAAAGTTACCAAGAAGCTTCAGCGCGAGCTAAAGCCTGACCGCAAATACCAGAGCGTTTATGTACAGCGCCTGATCAACAAGTCTATGCTTGACGGCAAAAAGCTTGTTGCAGAACGTGCTGTTTACGACGCACTTGAAATGGCTGCAAAGAAGCTCGACAGCGAAGACCCACTAGCGGTATTCGAACGTGCGCTTAAGAACGTTTCACCAAACTTCGAAGTTAAATCTCGTCGTGTCGGTGGTGCGAACTACCAGATTCCATTCCCGGTATCTGGCCACCGTCAATTGCACTACGCCTACAGCTGGCTCGTCCAGTCGGCTCGTGCCCGCAGCGGTATGCCATACGCAACCCGTCTTGCACTTGAAATCGTTGATGCATACAACGAAGCCGGTGCCGCCTTCAAGAAGAAGGAAGACACTCACAAGATGGCAGAAGCCAACCGAGCATTCGCTCACTTCGCCCGCGGCTAATCAGCTTACGGCAGATAAAAAGACCTTCGGTTTCGAGGGTCTTTTTATTATAGTTCTTTGTTTAAGATGACGAAGTGCGACCGCCCGTAGTTTATAAAACCTTCTTCGCGCAGTTTATGAAGCTCAACTGAGGTTGTCTCACGCGTTGAGCCTATCATTTCGGCAAAGTCTTGCTGGGTAAGTTCTAGTCCTATGCCATAGAGGTCAATATCTTCACCTGTGCCGAAACGCTTTGCAAGATAACGAAGAGTGGCGATGAGCTTCGCTCTGATGGTGGATTTACCCATCGTGTCGATCCGTTCAAGTAGGTCGCTATAATGATGTCCCATGGTCGAGGCAACGTCCGCTAAAAAAGAGAGGTCGGCTTTTGCTGTAGTTATGAACTCCTGCTTATTAACCTCGTACGCTTCGCCATCACTTAGCGCCGTATAAAAGAAGTTCAACGGCACGGATGTAAATAGCTGTTCTGTGGGGGCTAAGTCATAACGGCCGGCAATCCATATAAGCCGCTCATTGCCGTCGTCATCAAGCGAAGTGACTTTAACGAAGCCCCTGCGGAGTGCGAGTAGGGAAGTCGGGGAGTCGCCTTCGCTAAAAAGTACCTCTCCCTTACTAAAACTTCTTACCGGATATTGCCGGATGAACCGCGCGCTTTCCATAGTGTAAGTATAGACTTGTTGTAGGATTTCTTACACCCAAAAACTGACCGCCGGCGTACTATAAAAGTACAAATATAACAAAGGAGGAAGGTATGTCTTATCGATTTATACCTACGAAGGTGCACGGTGCATTAGATTACATAGTGGCGATCGCCTTGATTTTTGCCCCGATGATATTTGGTTTTCAATCCGTAGGTGGTGCGGCGGTCATGGTTCCGATGGTGCTGGGTATCGGACTATTCCTCTATAGCTTACTGACAGATTACGAATGGGGTGTCATTAAGGTAATCAGCATGCCGTATCATCTGATGATCGATATTGCTGCTGCCGTTCTTCTACTACTATCACCGTTCATCTTCGGATTTAACGACGAAGCGCTCAATGCCTGGGTGCCGCACGTCATTGTTGGCATTGCGGTGATTCTCGTGGTGATCTGCTCGCAGCGAACACCTGCTACTACTGACCATATGGCTATGTAAACGACTGTTATTAAAATATACGCCCGCCCTGTAAATAGGCGGGTTTTATGAGGTCAGACTATTCATCGCATCTAGTATTTGTGGTGATTTTCTGCTAAAATAAGTCAGAAGCGCTATTTTTTGATGGCAAAAATAAGCTAACGAATAATTAACGACAAGGAAGAGAACCACCAAATGGCTCAGCAAAACGTCCCGCTAAAGGACTTTCGTAACATCGGTATCATCGCCCACATCGACGCGGGTAAGACAACCACAACTGAAGGTATTTTGTACCGTACCGGAATCAACCACAAGATTGGTGAGGTTCGTGGTGCAGACGGCGATAGCGCCACTACCGACTGGATGGCACAGGAAAAAGAACGCGGTATCACCATTACTTCTGCTGCTGTAACGTGTTTTTGGAAGGGTCACAAGATTAACATCATCGACACCCCAGGCCACATCGACTTTACCGCTGAGGTTGAGCGTTCACTTCGTGTTCTTGACGGTGCTGTAACCGTATTCGACGGTAAGATGGGTGTTGAAGCTCAGACCGAAACCGTATGGCGCCAAGCTAACAAGTACGGCGTGCCTCGTATTTGTTTCATTAACAAGATCAACCAGATTGGTGGTGACTTTTACAAATCTCTTGAGTCAATTCACAACCGTCTTTCAAAGCACGCTCTTCCTATTCACCTTCCTATCGGTTTTGAAAAAGAGATCAACGGTCTTGTTGACCTCGTAGACATGAAGGCTTACACCTACAGTGACTACACCGACAAGGCACTTGTTCAGGGTGAAATTCCTGCTGACATGCTTGAAAAAGCAAAGCACGCCCGCAGCCTGCTTGTTGAGGCAGCTGTTGAAGCCGATGACGAACTCTTCGAGCGCTTCCTTGAAAGTGGTGAAGAATCTATTACCGTTGACGAACTTCGTGTCGCGCTTCGTAAGCGTGTACTTGCTGGTGACTTCTTCCTGGTTACCGGTGGTGACGGTCGTGGTGTGATCGTAGAGAAGGTTCTTGACCTTGTTGCTGAATACCTTCCATCTCCACTTGATGTTGACGCTATCCAGGGTACTAACCCTAAGAGCGGCGACGTTATCGAACGCAAGCCTGCCGAGACTGAACCTCTTGCGGCTCTCGCTTTCAAAATTGCTACCGACCCATTTGTTGGTAAGCTGATCTTTGTTCGTGTATACAGTGGTAAGTTGACCGCTGGTAGCTACGTGCTTAACACGACAAGCGGCAACAAGGAGCGTGTTGGACGTATCGTTCGTATGCACGCTGACAAGCGTGAAGAAATTGACTCAGTAGGCGCTGGCGACATCGCTGCTGTCGTCGGTCTTAAGGACACCTTTACTGGTGCGACCCTTGCTGACCCAGCAAACCCAATCCAACTTGAAGGTATTGAGTTCCAGGAACCGCCAGTATCGATCGCTGTTGAGCCAAAGACCAAGAGCGACCAGGAAAAAATGGGTATCGCCCTGCAGCGTCTTGCCGAAGAAGACCCAACTTTCCGCGTTCACACCGACGAAGAAACCGGTCAGACAATTATGTCTGGAATGGGTGAGCTTCACCTCGACATCCTTATCGACCGTATGAAGCGTGAATTTAACGTTGAAGCGAACATCGGTGAGCCTCAGGTTGCCTTCCGTGAATCTATCAAGGGTACCTCTGCAGTACAGGGTAAGCACGCCAAGCAATCTGGTGGACGTGGTCAGTACGGTGACGTATGGATCCGCTTCGAACCAAACGAACCTGGCAAAGGCTTCGAGTTCTTCGACGAAATCAAGGGTGGTGTTGTCCCTCAGGAATACCGCAAACCTGTTGAAGCTGGTGTGCGCGAAACGCTTGACGGCGGTGTTATCGCCGGCTACCCAGTAGTTGATGTTAAGGCGACCCTTTACGATGGTAGCTACCACGACGTGGACTCAAGCGAACTGGCCTTTAAACTTGCTGGTAGCCTTGCAACACGCGAAGGTGTAAAGCAGGCAAGCCCAGTTCTTCTCGAGCCTGTCATGAAGGTAGAAGTCAGTACTCCTGAAGACTTCATGGGTGACGTAATCGGCGACCTTAACTCTCGCCGTGGCCGCATCGACGCTATGGAAGATATTCCTGGTGGCGCCAAGCTGATCCGTGCGTATGTACCTCTTGCAAGCATGTTTGGTTACACTAACGACCTCCGCTCGATGAGCCAGGGTCGTGCAGCCAGCACCATGGAACTTGCGCAGTACGAAGAAGTACCACCAAACGTAGCGCAGGAAATCATCGAAAAGCGCGCAAGCAAATAGTCTTTTTGGAATAAAATGCACCGCCTGAAAATGACGGTGCATTTTTATTGTCGAAAGGTGTTATGATCTTGCTAAAATAATAGAAATATGTCAATATAGTTACAATTATGGCAAGCGAACGAGTAACAAAAAACGATACACTAGTTTATGACGTGGGCATGGATACAGGGCAGGATACTGCGCATTATTTGCGCCGTGGTTATCAAGTGGTGGCTTTCGAGGCAAGCCCTGAACTAGTAGAGCAAAACCATGATCGATTTCGTGACGAGGTTAATGATGGTCGCCTGACGATCGTACACGGCGCGATCGTAGATCCGTCATCATCACAAGGTGATACTGTAGACTTCTTTGTTAACGATAAGAGTGCATGGGGAACGGTTGTCGCGGATCGTGCTGCTCTGTACGAAGAACGAAGTGGCAAAGATGCAAAAGTTATTACTGTGCCTCGAATTGTATTTGCTGATGCGCTACGCGAACACGGTGTACCGTATTACATGAAAACCGATATCGAAGGCGTCGATACGGTATGTCTCGAGGGCCTCAGGGAAATTGACACGCGTCCTGCATATGTATCCCTAGAGTCGGATGTCGATTCATTCGAAAAAGTTCGCGATGAACTCGCTCTTCTTCGCGAACTTGGTTATAAGTCTTTTCAGGTCATTAATCAAAAAGATATTGAGCGGGATGCAATTCACCCTGACTACGAATATGAGTACGGCGCTTCGGGGGAATTTGGCCCCTGGCTACCCCGTGATGAATGGATGAGCGAGGCGCAGACAGAACGACGCTATAGGGAGCTATTTCTATGGTATAAGTTATTTTCGTATAATGGAGTCCTTCGAAATACCCCACTTCAAAAGCCTCTTACAAAGGCTCTGAGTGTCGTCCGCGGCAGTACGATTCCATCTTGGCATGATACTCACGCACGCCACGAGGACGTCAAGTGATCACAAAAACTGCTTCGCGCGAACAGTTCGCTGCTATAGATACTTTTTTAAAGCAGCATGATATCAAGCTCCTGATAAGTGATTTCAACGGGGTGTTAGATGACTACTACGTTCAAAAGTATGCGTATTTAGCCGAACTGTTAGGTGAAGGGCATGAAATGCATCTTGCTGATTTTGCTGTTTTTACAGATACGCAGTACATGGCCGACCGAACTGCTACGCTAGAGCAGTCTCTTGAGCTCTTTTTAGAGCGTGAGATACTTGAACGGCCCGCAACTACTGACGATATTTTACAACGAGGCATGCACCCAGCGCGTATTACATCTGCCGCTCGAGAATTTTTGGAACGTCTTTCGATACCGTACGTGATCTATACTTCCCAGGGTGAGGCTGTGATAACAGATAGTCTAGGCGGCTATCAAGCCGATGTTTATCATCGAGAGAGAACAGGACGAGAGAAGCCCTCTACTGCGAACCTAAAGATGATAGCGAAAGATTACGGCGTGCCGCATGAAAAAGTATGCGTTCTTGGCGATGGGTTGATTGATGACCTTATGCCCGCTCGGCTTCTTGGAATGAAAACGGTGCTTGTTTCGCCATTTGCAGACGTGTCATTTACGATTCGCTAAGGAGTCGTTGAATTTCCTTCGTGATTGACGAAGCGGTGCCTCGAATATACGCGACAGGTATATGTCGACCGAGAGAGGCTGCAGCAGTCCCGCGCCTTAAGGCTATTTCGGGGGTATCCAAGGAGGGAAGAGGTTCGCTAAAGCCTTGTAGCATACCGTTGATCTGACGAATATCCCGCGACATCTCATCATAAAATTGCCAGGTAGACCGTCGCTCGTCCAAAAGATGAACGGTCGGCTCGGATTCTGATGTAAGGATAGGGATGCATAGGAGGCGAAGTGGTACGGGCGCCGTTACTCCATCCGGCCGGCGATTCCTACTTGAACGACGTGTTTTGTCATCATTAAGAATTCGGCCGACACCTGCAGTGATTATTCCTTGCGAATCTACTACAAATTTCTCGTCAGAAAGCCATTGTCCGCCATGAGTGGCAATATAGGTACTGACGGATGTCTTGCCCAATCCCGATACGCCTCCTATAAAACCAACGGCCGAATCGTGAAGGGCGGCGACTGAGCCGTGTAGCGTATAAGAATCATCGGCTTGTCGCAGTTGCTCGAAGACCGCCTCGATTATGACAATGGCCCACATAATATATTCGACCGGGGTTTCGATGTGGCGATTATTGAGATCATAGCGGGGCTGTGAAGACTCACAGAGCGTCCACGTAATAACAGGCTGCTGATCCACGGAACGCTTCAGACGAACTGAAGGGATGAATTCTTCCCAAAAAGGATGAGAGATACAGGTATCAATGAAAGCATCGATTCCTGTAATTATTACTTCGGCGGTAAGTGAACCCGTCGAAACGAACAAGCTACTTTGTGAGGTGTTTTGCATATGCGTTTTCCAGCTCTTCGCCCTTAGCTTCCCATGACCATTCATTACGTATATTCTTCTGCAGCGTTTCTGCCAAATGGATACGCTCATTCTCGTCCCCAAGGAGGCGCTGCATGGCTTTTGAGAGCTCTTTTGGCGAACCTGCCGGCACGACAGCCCCGTTATAATCCTCCTGAATGAGGTCGGTCATACCAGAGCCATGGGCAGTAATAACGGCCGCACCTGATGCTCCCGCCTCAAGCATAGTCGTTAGCACGCCTTCTTTGGCGCGGGATGGGCATACGAATAATTTAGCTTGGCGATAGAGCAGCTTGAGCTCATCTGTCGGAGGGTTGACGATGATTTTAACATTGTGAAGACCACGCGCATGAATCAAAGAGCGAAGCGTCGCTTCGTAGGGGCCGTGACCTGCAATAACCACACTTGTTTCACTTGAAACGGCAGTAAGGATATCACCAATACCTTTATGCTCCATGAAACGACCGACGTACAAGACATCAATCGGCCTTTTGCCAGCTGGTGAACCCTGATACGCAGTCGTATCAATACCGTTTCTAAAGAAATCAATAGGAAGCGAAGGATAATACTCGTGCCACCAGTCCCGAATAGAAGTTGCGTGGGCGAGTGCGGCGTCTGGGAGTTGGAGGGCGGTATCAATCATCGCGTCAGGTACGGACGGTGTCCCGTGAAGGTGGAGAATATGTTTTACCCCAGACGGAACATACAAACTATCGGCACTCAAATGAGAGACGAACAGATCGGCGTCAGTGTACTGTACATAGTACGGCTGGGCTGCTATGCCAAAACGGTTTGAGAGATAATAATAGCGAGGCCAAGAGCCATCGGCCATAGGCAGCGCAGGGTCGCGCGGCACTAAGACTGGGGTGATATCGAGGTTTTTAGCTTTTTGCAGGAATGCCTCAAAGTAGTCCGAATAGATAGGCGTCTCCCAGGTAAAATACCGTACTGTATGACCTCGACGCCCTAGAGCGAGGGCTTGTTCAAGCGTCACGACTTCAGTACCTCCTAGGTAGTAGCTTGCATGCGGATTGATGATATTGATGATCATCGTTCTTTCCCTTCATAGTGCCAGAATGATTCGCGGTATTCACTCAGTTGAAACGATACCTTTTCTGCACGCGACAATGTGTCGTATAGCAAAAAGTAAATCTTATCCCGGAAGGGTACATGCTTTTGGATGTATCTCCAATCTAGCTTTAGTGGGCAGTGTTCGGCGTAAGCCTCAAATCCTGGCAGTGCATACACGCGCTGACGGTCTTCGTAGACGCGGCGGTATACCTTCCAGTGTCGCCATAAACTGTAGTTGGCTTTAAATTGGACAGTAGCCCGATAGTCGATTCGGATCGCTGATGTGCCGAACGTTTTAAACATCCATCCCGGCAAGAAGACATCTTCGCCGATAGCGTCCTTGGGTAGGAGCGGTAGAGTGGATGCCTGTCGCACGCACCATAGCCGTCCGTGAAAATAAATTTTAAGCCGTTCTTCGCGAGCTTCGATGCCCGGAAGAGGATGGTTCATGGCGAAAGGATGATAATGCGCAACGTCTTTTACCGCAACTTCGGCTAGCGGATAATGAGAGCGAATGGATGTTACCCGCGCTGTAATGCGCCTTAGCGGCGACAAGCCGGTTGTTATGGGTATGGGGTGACCGCCGGCTACCATGAGCTCGGGGTGGAGGCGCAGCTGTTCGAACAAATAATAGAAGGCTTTGGGGCTTACCGTCGTGTCTCCATCTGTTTTTATTAGGGCAGCCTTGCCGTAGAATTTCCGGGCGTATGAAATAAGACGATTCATAGCAGGCACCATGCCGCGCTTTGATCGTATGACCGTGAGTGGCCCACCTTTCCATGTTTGAACTAGGGATTCGGTAGCGTCCGTGCAACCATTTACACAGACGATGATCTGCTCTAATTTGACAGAAGTCTCTTTGGAAGCTGCGACGATGCTATCCAGCGCATCGATAATAGTAGACTCTTCGTTATACGCGGGCACGACAACAACAAAAGATGAAAGAGCTCCCATTTTATTCCTTTTTTAGGGTGAGTTTTTGTACTTGCTATTGAATTTATCATACAGTATAGTACCCACTATGTCAAGATTCATCCCGGATCACGAATCGGGGCCTTCTTCGGAGCTCCCTGTTTCACATCGCTTTGGTTTTGCTTTTATAAAGCCTGGCTACGAGGCTATTTCCCCTCGTTTTCAAGCTGACTTGGAAGAAAACGGAATCTACACCGTTCATCAGACACCGTTCAGGCTTCATAGGGGAGCGATTGATTACATCTACCGAGATTCTACCCATGAGCCGTTTTATCCGAATATGCGTCGGTACCTGGCGGATCATGCAATCTTAGGCATGGTGCTTGAAGGCGAGGAGGATGTTCCGACGCAGGATGTGCTGAATTCATTAAAACGAGGGAGTGATGGGTATCCAAGCCTCAGGGATCGCTATCACAAGCCTGAAGATGTGGTGGATGATGATGATTTTAATAGATGGTGTAAGGGTGAGCATGACCCTGAGCGACATGATGAACTGACAATTAAATTGACACAAGGCAATGTGTTTCATGCTGCGGATGACCCGATTGATGCCATGCACACGTTTCGGGCTCTAAAGAAATATAACCCGGATTTTTATGACCCTAATGAAACGACGCGTACTCATCGCCTTCGACGTCTGATTGAATATATCGAAGAGATTGGCTACGATAAGGAGTAACAAGCTAAAGAGAGGAGATGGGGTGTCTGAATTTGTACGAACTTGGGTAAGCAGTCCGGAAATCACCACTACGGATAGAGAACTCCCTGTCCGTCAGGTATATGTTTGGTTACTTACCAAAGATAATCAGATGATCATCGTCTCTAAAGATGGGCAGCACTGGCAGCTTCCGGGTGGCAAACCTGAGCCAGGTGAAACACTTGTGGCAACGGCAGTTCGCGAAGTCAACGAAGAAACAGGCCTGGACATTGCGCCATTTCAGGATGGCTTGGAATGTATCGGTTATTACGTCGTAAAAGAGCCACTTACTCAGCCGGACGCCTATCTCCAGGTGAGGATGCTTCTTAACCTGCCGATTGATTCAACCGACATGGATCTGACGGTGAAATATGAAGATCTCGGGCAGACAGATGAGGACGTCATTCGTAAAGTAGGCGCTATAGGTATAAGGGATGTTGGCAGGTATCTTCCGTGGATGCCGGGGCTTGGAGAATATCAAGATCTATCCTCGCGCCATCTCTTGGATCGATAATCTTACGAACCTGTTTACAGCTCTGGATTTTCCCTGTATAATTTACCTCATACGTCGTGGAGTCTTTTATTGATGGACTCTCGTACGAAATATAATTAATAGGAGATAAAATCCCAAATGGCAGATTTCGATCGAACCAAGCCGCATGTCAACGTTGGTACTATGGGTCACGTTGACCACGGTAAAACTACTTTGACAGCCGCTATTACAGCTGTGCTTGCAAAGAAACTCCCAAGCGATGTAAACAAGCCAATCGCTTACGACCAAATTGACAACGCGCCTGAAGAGCGTGCACGTGGTATTACCATCGCATCATCTCACCAGGAATACGAGTCAGAAACTCGTCACTACGCACACGTCGACATGCCAGGTCACGCCGACTACGTTAAGAACATGATCACCGGTGCTGCTCAGATCGACGGCGCAATCCTCGTGGTTGCTGCAAACGACGGTCCACTTCCACAGACCCGTGAACACGTTCTGCTTGCACACCAGGTTAACGTACCTAAGATCGTTGTCTTCCTTAACAAGATGGACCTCGCTGACCCAGAACTAGTTGAACTAGTTGAAATGGACGTTCGTGAACTTCTTACTAAGAACGGCTACGACGGTGACAACGCACCAATCATTAAGGGTTCTGCTACTAAGGCTCTTGAAGGTGACGCTGCAAACGAAGACGCTATCATGGAACTCGTGAAGGCTCTTGACACTTACGTTGAAGAACCACCACGCGAACTTGATAAGCCATTCCTTATGCCTATTGAAGACGTATTCTCAATCAAGGGTCGTGGTACTGTTGCTACCGGCCGTATCGAACAGGGTGTTGTTAAGCTTAACGACGAAGTTGAAATCGTTGGCGTTAAGGCAACTCAGAAGTCTGTTGTTACTGGTATTGAGGCATTCAAGAAGAACCTTGACCAAGGTCAGGCTGGTGACAACGCTGGTCTTCTCCTTCGTGGTATCGAGCGTGACATGATCGAACGTGGTCAGGTCCTTGCTAAGCCAGGTTCAATCACTCCACACACCGAGTTTGAAGCTGAAGTTTACATCCTTAAGAAGGAAGAAGGCGGCCGCCACACTCCATTCTCTAAGGGTTACAAGCCACAGTTCTACTTCCGTACTACGGACGTAACTGGTGAAGTTGAACTTCCAGCTGACAAAGAAATGGTAATGCCAGGTGACACCGTAACCTTCAAGGTTAAGCTGCTCGCTCCTATTGCCATGGAACAGGGTCTTAACTTCGCTATCCGCGAAGGTGGCCGTACCGTTGGTGCTGGTGTTGTTACAAGCATCACTAAGTAATTAGATCTCTAGTTGCTACAAAATACCTCCCGTAACAGGGAGGTATTTTAGTATTTAAAATAAAAGGCAAGCGAAAACCCCGCTCGACACCCGGAGGTGCCGATTGGGGCTCGCTCGTACGGGTACTGCGGGGTGGTGAAGGTGTCAGTCGGGCATGGGCCACATGAGCTTCGCGCGGCTCTTGTCGCCGACGACACGGATCTCGTCCGATCGGTGGTCGACGCGCACGGTGCTCACGGGGAAGTCCACGAAGCCCTGCTCGTCGATGGTCTCGAACATGTCACGGATCGCTCTGGCGAGCTCCCGGCCGTCCTCGGGCAGGTTCGTCATGTGGATGACGAGCGTGCCGTTGGCGGGCCATGCCATGCGGCCTCCGTCGGTCTGGAGCTCCGTCGCCGTGCTCCACATCCGTTCGCCCCTCACGTGGTGGAGGGCATCCGGGATGGTGGTGAACGGTACGACAGCGCGGAAATCCCGCACCGGCATTGCCTCGGTGGTCATGCGTCCCCCTTGGGGTTCGGTTACTCTGACTGGAGTATATTAAAACTATTAAGCCGATATGTCAATAATATTTGTAAAAATACAGTCTGATATGCTATAGTACCTCTGTATTACTAATTATTCCGAGAACTCAGCCAGACGATAGCCTTAGAGCACGATTCGAGCAGAGGTTACGGAATTGCACACAAAGGAGACATCTATGGCAGATGCAAAAGAAGCGGGTCTACGTATCCGTATCCGCCTGAAGGCCTATGACCACAAGGTTATTGACCAGTCAGCAAAGCAAATTATCGACACGGCTATCCGTACTGGCGCAAGCATTGCAGGCCCAGTTCCATTGCCAACTCGCCGCAGCACTTACACTGTTGTAAAGTCACCTCACGTTTACAAAACTGGTGGTGAAACCTTTGAAATGCGTGTTCACAAGCGTCTTATTGACATCACGAACGCGACTCCAAAGACTATCGACAGCCTGCAGAACCTCAGCCTCCCAGCTGGTGTTGATGCAGAAATCCGCATGTAATAGTGCAGATCATAAAAAAACCGCCTCTAACCGGGGCGGTTTTTGTAGTTTACTGTTCGTTTTTTGTCTCGGCCGGATGAACGAGGGTTGAATCTTGCTCGACTTGGTCGTAGATTGCTTGAACCTTCATGTTCAATGTCATTACCCAAGCGCCGAGCCCTATGACAAGAAGCCCCAGGATAAGCCAGTAGACCGTTTGCTGCGTGAATTCAAATGTAAAAAACGGTTCGGCACGGCGAGCTTTTTTAAAGGAACGGTACCCCTTATGAACCGGTTTGCGGCTCGTCTTTTTGGCTGCTGGTTTTTTTGTGGTTGCTGCCATAAGGCACTCCTTCATTATGTTATTTACAGTATGGCCCATGAGTTCGAGCCTTGCAACACGTTTGTGCCTATTAATAGAGCTTGGTATACTAGGACAAATGGCAACGACAAAACAAAAACGACCCCGAACCTACGCCCGGAACCGTGCCGCTGCCGTCAGTCGTAGGGGCTACGAGAAGGTCTTTGAGTCCGACGGAACATACTTCTTAAAACTCGTGGTATTCGTACTGCTCGGTACATTTTGGCTCCGGTTTGCTCAGCCCGTTGAGTGGATGGGTTTTACACTTACGGCGATACCGGTAGGAATGATACTCGGCCTCTTTTTAGTGAATCGGTTTGAGAAGTACCAGGCGGATCGCAAAATCTGGTACGCAATCCTTATTATCGTTACGATCGTGTGCGCTTTTTCACCTACGGGTGTGATTATCTAGACTAACCGTGGCATACTATTAGAAAGGGGCGGCGCTGTGCTGCTCCTCTTCAGATGAAGGTGGTGAACGCCATGCTAAACGGTCGCAGAGGCCTGACAGTGGTCATCCTCGCGGCGCTCCTCGCAGCAGGATGCTCCAGTGGGGATGACGAGTCGTCCGAGGATCCTCTCACGACAGCAGCGGCCTGCGCTGAGGACTGCTCGGGCAAGGAGGTGACCGACACGGGCTGCGACAAGAACGCAGTCGACGCCGTGCCCGCCAAGCCCGTGAAGGTCGCGGAAGGTCCGCACGGCTCCCTGGGGCTGCGCAAGTCCAACCCCGCAGCGTGCTCCGGCATCTACTGGGTGCGCTTCCAGCCCGATGCGGACAACCAGGCGCCCTTCGAGGTGGAGATCTCGGTGAACGGCAGGGTCGCGAAGCCGCAGCCCTCCGAGCCGGGGAACCCCGTCCTCGAAGCCTGGACAGTGGGGGTTCACGCCGAGCCTGGCGAGCCGATCACGGCCTGTGTCTGGCGCGCCGACCGCAAGGAGGGCGTCTGCCTGGAAACCGTCAAGGCGGCCTGAAGGAAGCGGGCGGGGCTGGTGCACGTTGCCAGTCCTGCCCGCAAGGTCCCTGTTGACCCTATTGAAATTATTTTGTATTATCTTCGGGTATGGTAAACAACGGATATAAATCAACCATTGTGTCAGCACAAGCCCTTTCCAAGGGTCTTTTCGGCTGGTCATAAATAATATCCGTTTATCTCTTATCACTGTAAAATAGCCTTTTGCTAACCAGAGACCAGCCGCGAGCTGGTTTTTGTGATGGCAAGGATTTTTATGGGCGCAACACGCCACTTTGATAACTATGAGAAAAACAGACAGCAGCAATGGAACAAAGAGCATAAAGCGGGCGGATTTAAATGCTCGCATTGCAAGACATGGGTCGTTATTAACGACTTTATGGGAACTATCAACCGTAACCATTGTAACCTCTGTTTATGGTCACGCCATGTCGATGTAAACAAAGGCGACAGGCGCGCCGAATGCCTGGGTGGTATGCGGCCGATCGGCCTGACATTCAAACAAGAGGGATGGGGCAAGCAGGGAGAGGTAATGCTGATTCACGAGTGCGGCGGCTGCTCGAAGCTCTCGATCAACCGTATCGCGGCTGATGATCACAACGACGAGATCATGCGAGTATTTAACGACTCGCTGGCTATGACAAAGCCGCAGCAGGATGCCCTAGGCCGTGCCGGCATCGACCTGCTGAATTTGCGCGATTACGAAGAGCTCCATACGCAACTTTTCGGCCGTTAATCTACTAGAGGTAAAACGACCCGTGCATTATTGACGTTTAACAGAGAGTGTGCTATATTAAGGAGGTAACTTATTACGTAATAACAACTCGTTCTTGGTGAATTGGTCAGTCTATATCTGTAGATACTGCCGGCCACCAAGAATTTTAAGTGGGAGCAAGAGGGCAATGAAAGCACTTCTCGGTACCAAAATTGGTATGACCCAAATCATCAGCGAGAACGGCGCGACTATTCCTGTCACGCTTATTCAAGCTGGCCCCGTGACTGTGACTCAGGTCAAGTCTGTCGAAACCGACGGCTACAACGCAGTCCAGGTGGCATATGGTGAGGGTAAGAACCTGAGCAAGGCCGTGGCTGGTCATACACAAACAGCCAAAGTGACCCCGAAGCACATTCGGGAATTCCGCGTCGAAGCACTGCCAGAAGACCTTAAGGTCGGCGATGTGATTGACGTTACTAAGTTTGAACTGGGCGACGTTGTGGACGCTACAGGTACAAGCAAAGGTAAAGGTTTTGCCGGTACGGTAAAACGACATAACTTTAACACCAGCAAGAAGACTCACGGTGGTAACGGTAACGTCCGTAAGCCGGGTTCGATCGGATCAATGTATCCTCAGAAGGTCTTTAAGGGTAAGCGCATGGCTGGCCGTATGGGTCACGACCGCGTTACTGTTAAAAACCTCGAGGTTGCCTATGTTGACGCCGCTTCAAACCTTATCGGCCTTAAGGGTGCAGTACCTGGACCAAAGAAGGGTCTGATTATTATCGGAGGTAAGGCATAATGGCTGAGACAACAAAAGCAGCTAAAACTGCTCTTCCTAAAGAAGTCTTCGCAGTAGAGGTTGAAAACCACGAACTGTTGAAGCTGGCATACGATTCGTTCCTCGCGAACAACCGTCTTGCAAGCGCGACTACCAAGCAGCGCGGTGAAGTCCGTGGTGGTGGTAAGAAGCCTTGGAAGCAAAAGGGTACCGGTCGCGCACGTTTCGGTTCAAGCCGAAACCCAATCTGGCGCGGTGGTGGTATCGTTTTCGGTCCACGCGGTAACGAAAACTACACCAAGAAGCTATCGACAACCAGCAAGCGTGTCGCTGTAAAGCAGGCGCTGACACTGGCTGAAAAGGCTGGCAAGATCGTCGTCACTGACGTAAAGACTACTGGTAAAACTGCCGAAGTCGCTAAGTTCCTAGCTGACAACAAGATGGACCGCCGCGTTCTGATCGTTGTCGACGAAAAGACACCGGAACTTATCCGCGCGACAGCTAACATCCAGAACGCACTGCTTATCCGCAGCACGTACCTGAGTGTTTACCACATCCTTAACGCAGACAAGATCGTTATTTCACCAGCTTCTATCGAGACAATTAAAAACTGGCTCGTGAAGGAGGAGGCGTAATATGACTTCTATCAGCGTTATCCCACGCGCGACTGAAAAGGCTTATGGCCAGTCGCAAAAAAATGTTTACGTATTTAATGTTCCACTTACTGCAAACAAACAAGAAATTGCTGCAGCCGTGGAAACCCAGTTCCAAGTAAAAGTAACCGGTATCAAGACATTGGTGCAAAGCGGTAAGGCCGTGCGTTTCTCACGCGGTAAGAACCGTTACCCAGGCACGACGACTCGTAAGGATTCTAAGAAGGCTTACGTAACGCTTGCCCAGGGCGACAGCATCCAGGTATTTGATACGCCTACGGAAGAGGAGAAGAAGTAATGCCAATCAAAGCATATAACCCGACTACTCCTGCACGCCGTGGCATGACCACTGAAGACTACAGTGAAATTACAACTCGCAAGCCGCTAAAAAGCCTTATCAAGAGCAAAAAGCAGAACGCTGGTCGTAACAACACTGGTCGCATTACTGTCCGTCACCGTGGTGGTGGTGTAAAGCGTCACTATCGTCTTGTTAACCACCGTCTTGCTCCTGGCTTGACTGTAACTGTCGAGGAAATCGAATACGACCCGAACCGTTCTGCACGCATTGCCCGCGTAAAGGACCAGCACGGTCTGTACCACTACATCCTCGCTGACACCAGCATGACCAAGGGTAAGGTAATTTCTAGCGGTGAAGACGCACCTATCGAATCTTCAAACCGTATGCCACTGGCTAAGATTCCTGTTGGTTCACAGATCTACGCGATCGAAATCAACCCAGGAAAGGGTGCTCAGATGGTTCGCTCAGCTGGCACTAAAGCTCAGCTGATGGCTAAAGAAGGCGACTACGCTCTTGTGAAGCTGCCATCTGGTGAAGTTCGCCGTTTCCGCCTGGAAGCGACTGCTGCACTCGGTATCGTCGGTAACGTTCAGCACCAAAACATCAAGGTCGGTTCAGCCGGACGCAAGCGCCGCAAGGGTATCCGCCCGACTGTCCGTGGTGTTGTCATGAACGCCGCAGACCACCCACACGGTGGTGGTGACGGTGGTCGTCATGGTAGTGGTAAACCACCACGCACTCCATGGGGTCAGCTGACACTTGGTTACCGTACTCGCCGACGCAAAGACGTCAGCAAGTTGATTGTTAAAAGTCGCCATGATGCGAAGAGGAAGAGGTAGTATATGAGTCGATCACTCAAAAAAGGCCCATTCGTCGACTTCAAGCTCGCTAAAAAAGTGGCGGCGCTTGGAACTACGGACCGTACTATCATCAAGACTTGGGCTCGTGCCAGCACGATTACCCCAGAGATGGTAGGCCGCACGATCGCTGTTCACAACGGCCGTGTACACGTACCTGTGCTCGTATCGGAAAACATGGTTGGTCACAAACTCGGTGAGTTTAGCCCAACTCGTAAGTTCCGCAAGCACGGTGGAAAGGATAAGAAGTAATGGCGGACATGAAATTTGTACGCGCATACGCCAAGGGTGTTGACCAGACTCCACGTAAAGTCGGTTTGGTTGCTAGCCTGGTTCGCGGCCGTTCTGTCGCCGACGCGCTTGTTATCCTTGAGCACACTCCTAAGCGTGCAGCATTGCCTGTTAAAAAGGTAATCGCGAGCGCTCAGGCTAACGCAGTAAACAACCATGGTCTTGACGGTAAGACACTCGAAATCAGCACGCTTAGTGTTACTTCGGGTCCTCGACTCAAGCGCTTCAAGCCAGCATCACGCGGCCGTGCACTTCCATTCCAGAAGCGCTCAAGCCACATCCTGGTTGAAGTATCTGGTGTTGAAAAACCTAAGAAGAAGCCAGCTGCAAAACCTGCCGCTGACAAGCCAGCAACAAAGGAGAGCAAATAATGGGCCAAAAAGTAAACCCAATTAGCTTCCGTTTGCAGGTTCACAAGAACTGGGATTCACGCTGGTTCGCCGGTAAGCGTGACTTTGCCAAGTGGCTTGCGGAAGACATTAAGATCCGCGAACTGATCGAAAAGAAGTTCGCATCTCGCCCAACGATCAACCGTATCGAGATTGAACGTTCGGCAAACCTCATTACTATTACTATCCACACTGCAAAAGCCGGTGTTGTGATCGGTCGTGGTGGTGCAGGTGTTACGGAACTTAAGGCTCAGATCGAAAAGATCGCCAGCCTGCCGGTTCGTATCAACATCGAAGAAGTAAAGCGTCCAGAACTTGCTGCGAAGCTTGTTGCCGAGAACATCGCTCGTCAGCTCGAACGTCGCATCAATTTCCGCCGCGCAACGAAGATGTCAGCTCAGAACACAATGAACGCTGGTGCCAAAGGTATTCGTATCGAGGTAGCAGGCCGTTTGAACAACGCTGAGATGGCTCGCCGCGAAAAGGTAATCGAAGGTTCAGTACCGCTGCACACGCTGCGCGCTGACATCGACTTCCACACTGCTCGTGCGCAGACTCCTGCCGGTATCATCGGTGTGAAGGTCTGGATCTACAAGGGCGAAAGGAGCTAATCGATATGCTGTTACCAAAGAAAACTAAGTATCGAAAAGTTCGTAAAGGTACCAACACTGGCGTTGCCAGCCGCGGTCACTATATCGCTTTTGGTGATTACGCACTTCAGTCACAGTCAAACAATGACGTTACCTCACGACAGATCGAATCTGCTCGTCAGGCAATGACCCGCTACATCAAGCGTGGTGGTAAAATCTGGATCCGTATCTTCCCGCACACTCCTCGTACGCGCAAGCCACAGGATGTAAAGATGGGTAGTGGTAAGGGTAACCCTGAGTTCTTCGCCGCTAAGGTGAAGGCCGGAACTGTATTGTTTGAGATGAAGGGTGTTGACGAGGAAGTAGCTCGCGAGGCGATGCGTCTTGCGGCTCACAAGCTTCCAGTTAAGACTAAATTCATCAAGCGAGAGGAAGCATAGTTATGGCAGACAAGAAAACCACGAAGAAGGCTGAAGAAGTGAAAACTATCGAACAGCTTCGTACTGATCTTGCTACCAAGCAGGCTGACCTCTTGGAAGCAAAACGCGGCCACGCCGCCGGTGAGCTCGCGAACCCACGCGTTCTTACTGCAACCAAGAAAGAAATCGCGCGTCTTCACACTGCTATCCGAGCAGCTGAGTTGAGCGAGAAAGGAAGTAACTAATATGGCCAAGACACTGACCGGTATCGTGACTTCGGACGTCAACGATAAAACTATCACCGTCACTGTTACTAGTCGTGAAACGCATCCTATTTATGGCAAGCAGTACACTGTAAACCGCAAATACGCAGCCCACGACGAAAACAACGAGGCGAAAAAGGGTGACAAAGTCACTATCCGTGAATCTCGCCCAGTTTCAAAGAGCAAAGCATTCGTGCTTGACCACATCGACGAAAAGTCACGTGGCTCTATTGAACTAAAAGAAGACGGAGCTGAGGTAAAGTAACATGATTCAGCAGGAAACCCGTCTTAAAGTAACCGACAACAGTGGTGCGAAGGAAATCCTTTGTATCCGTGTTCTCGGTGGTACAAAGCGCCGCTACGCTCGCGTTGGCGACATCATTGTCGCTACCGTAAAGCAGGCAAACCCAACCGGTAACGTTAAAAAGAAGTCTGTTGTTAAGGCTGTTGTTGTTCGTACCCGCGACCAAATTCAGCGTAAAGACGGCAGCACTATCGCTTTTGACGACAATGCCGCTGTTATTATTAACGACGACAAAAACCCTAAGGCGACTCGTGTATTCGGCCCAGTTCCTCGCGAACTTCGTGACCTAGGATACTCAAAGATCATTAGCCTTGCTCCGGAGGTACTCTAATATGGCACAGCGTATTCAAAAAGACGATCTTGTAAAGATCATCTCTGGTGCTAAAAAAGGTACCACCGGTAAGGTTGTTGCTGTTCTTTCAAAGAAGAACGCAGCCCTCGTCGAAGGTGTCGGCACCAAGCATCGTCACGTTAAGCCGTCACAGCTTAACCCACGCGGCGGCTCAAAAGACATCCACGTCCCAACTCCTCTGCACAAGCTTGCGCTTGTTGTTGACGAAAAAGCTGGCAAGACCAGCCGCGTCGGCTACACCAAGTCTGCAGATGGCGCTAAGGCTCGTGTTGCACGTCAGCTAAAGAATAAGGAGATCAAGTAATGGCTAAAGCTACTACACCAACGACTCCTCGCTTGAAAGCTTTGTACAAAGAGAAGTTTGTCAAAGAACTACAAGCCGAATTAAACCTCGGTAACGTACACCAAGTACCAAAACTCGAGAAAATCACGGTAAGCGTAGGAATCGGCAAAAATAAAGACGACAAACGTTATTACGAAGTCGTACGTAACACGCTGACAAAGATCACTGGCCAACAGCCAGTTGACCGCATGGCTAAAAAGTCTATCGCTGGATTCAAGATTCGCGCAGGCATGAACCGTGTTGGTATCAGCGTAACGCTTCGCGGTGCTCGTATGTACGAGTTCCTCGACCGTCTTGCTAACGTTAGCCTTCCTCGCGTACGTGACTTCCACGGCGTAAAGACCAAGTTTGACAAGGGTGGTAACTACAACCTCGGTGTCGTCGAACAATCAATCTTCCCAGAACTGACATTCGAAGAAACTCAGCTGCTCCACGGTTTGCAGATCACGTTCACTATCAAGAACGAAGACGCTGCTCACTCACGCGTACTGCTTGAGAAGTTCGGTATGCCGTTTGAAAAAGAAGGAGGCAATCGCTAATGGCTAAGAAATCTATGATCGCTCGTGACGAAAAGCGTAAAAAGCTGATCGTAAAATACGCGGCTAAGCGTGCTGAACTGAAAGAACTCGGCGACCTCGAAGGCCTCCAGAAGCTTCCTAACAACAGCAGCCCTGTCCGCTGGAAGAACCGTGACGTTCTCTCTGGTCGTCCTCGCGCTTACATGCGTAAGTTCGGCTTGAACCGTATTAACTTCCGTGAAAAAGCATCAAAGGGTGAAATCCCTGGTGTAACGAAGAGTAGTTGGTAAGAAGGAAAGGAATAAGATATGTCACTACAATCAACTGACCCAATCGCCGACCTTCTGACCCGCATTCGTAATGCTGTCATGGTTGGTAAGACCGAAGTACGTGTTCCTTCAAGCAAGCTGAAGGTCGTTATCGCCCAGCAGCTTAAGAAGAACAACTACCTTGCAGATGTTAAGGTAGAAGCTGGCAAGCCTCGCGACACGTTGGTAATCACTATCAACAAGCCAGGCGAAAACAGCGTTATCAACGAGATCACCCGAATGAGCAAGCCAGGCCGCCGCATTTACGTGGCAGCAGCAGACATCCCACGCGTTAAAAGCGGCCGTGGTATGGTTCTGGTAAGCACCAGCAAGGGTGTGATCACCGGCCAGGAAGCTGTTAAGCAGCGTCTTGGTGGCGAATTATTGCTTAAGGTATACTAGTTCCAATGCAGAGTACCCCAGTACTTAGCACAGGCAACGGCGTTATTACCTTAACAATCGCCATCGGTGTCGTTGTTCTGGTAACGGCGATCGTCGCTATCGGAATCATCGTAAAGAATAAGAAAGAGAAAAGGACTAAGGAGTAGATATGAGTCGAATCGGAAAACTACCAATCCAGGTACCCGCCGGTGTGACAATCACGGTCGGCTCAAGTGATATTTCAGTCAAAGGCCCTAAGGGCGAACTGACTGTACCTCACTTGAGTGACGTTACTGTCGCTATCGAAGGTACAGAAGCGATCGTTACCCGTAAGGATGACGAGCGCATCGCTAAAGCGCAGCATGGTTTGCAGCGCGCCCTCCTCAACAATGCTGTTGACGGTGTAACAAAGGGCTTTGAAAAGAAACTTGAAGTCAACGGAGTTGGTTTCCGTGTTGGCATGAGCGGTTCAGTACTTGAAATGAGCCTTGGCTTTAGCCACCCGGTCAAATACGAAGCGCCAGCAGGTGTTACTATTACGACCAACAAGATGGAAATCACCGTTTCAGGTATCGACAAGCAGCAAGTTGGTCAGGTCGCAGCTGAAATCCGCGCCCTGAAGAAACCTGAACCTTACAAGGGTAAAGGTATTAAGTATGCCGATGAAGTAATCCTTCGCAAGGCAGGAAAGGCTGGTAAGTAGTCATGAACGACCTCGCTAAAAAACTGCTCAACAAGTCACTGCGCAAAAACCGCGTACGCAGCAAAGTATCTGGTACTGCTGAACGCCCACGCTTGACTGTTACGATCAGCAACAAGCACATTAGCGCGCAGATCATCGACGACGTGAAGCAGCACACTATCGCTGCTGCAACGACTGTCGGTGCAAAGCACACTGGTTCTCTTGGTGAGAAGGCTGCTATTATCGGCACCGAGATCGCTAAGAAGGCTAAAAAAGCTAAGATTAACGCAGTCGTGTTTGACCGCAACGGCCGTCAGTACGCTGGCCGCCTGAGCGCTCTGGCTGATGCTGCACGCAAGGAAGGTTTGGAGTTCTAATATGGCTGAACAAGCTACTACTAACACTCGCTCGCCTCGTGCTCCTCGCCGTGACAACCGTCGCGACCAGGCACCTGCCGAGCCAAAGCAGTTCGAAGAGCTGGTAATCAACATCGACCGTGTTGCCCGTGTGGTAAAGGGTGGACGTCGCTTCCGATTCAAGGCACTTGTTGTTGTGGGTGACCGCAAAAACAAGGTTGGCGTCGGTGTATCTAAGGGTGCAGACGTTCAGACTGCAATCGCTAAAGCTACTGATGTTGCTAAGAAGAACATGATTACAATCCCTGTCGTAAAGGATACAATCCCTCACGACGCAGAAGTGAAGCTTTCAGGCGCACGCGTTCTGATCAAACCTGCCGCTCCTGGTACCGGTATTATTGCCGGTGGTGTTGTTCGTCAGATTCTTGGTGTAACTGGTGTTCGAAACATGCTTTCAAAGTCACTCGGTTCTACAAACAAGGTGAACATTGCTTACGCGACTATCGAAGCACTTCGCAGCCTCGTTCCTAAGGAAGAGTGGCTCAACGCTGCTCCTGCAAAGAAAGCAGCTAAGAAGGAGGACAAGTAATGAAATACAACGAACTCCAGGTTGGCGCTAACAAAGACAAGAAGCGCGTTGGACGCGGTATCGCGGGTGGCCAGGGTAAAACTGCTGGTCGTGGTACTAAGGGTCAGGGTTCACGTACGGGTAAGAAGCTGAACGCAACTTTCCAGGGTGGTTCAGGCTCACTCGTACGCCGCACGCCTAAAGCACGTGGTTTTAAGAGCCTTCGTACTCCTGCTCAGGTTGTCTATCTTGATCACTTGAACGCATTCAAGGGCAAAACTGTCGACAACGCATCATTGTTTGAAGCTGGTCTTATCGCAACTCCTTTTCACACTGTTAAAATCATCGCTCGCGGTGAACTGACAGAAAAGGTAACGCTGCGTGTTCAGGCTGCATCAAAGAGCGTACAGGAAGCTGTCGTAAAAGCTGGTGGTACCTTTGAAAAGGTTGCTACTCCGCTGAAGCAGACTGTCAAAGAAGCAGAAAAAGCCGACAAATAAACCTTTGTTGCATTTTCCGTAGTATAATACGTATAGTATTTTGCTACGGGCAGTAGCAATAAAAGAAGATCATAGAGAGGGTAAAACGACTGTGAACTGGAAAACTATCTTCCGATCGTTCAAAAACAAGGATATGCAGAAGCGACTGCTGATTGTTCTTGGTATTATTGTGGCCTACCGCCTACTTGCACATATTCCTGTGCCTCTAGCCGAGCCGACACAGCTAAAAGAGGTGATTAACAGTGTCGTAGGGGGTACCGATTTCGGTGGGTTCTTAAACCTGCTGTCTGGTGGTGCATTGGCGCAGTTCTCGATTGTGCTCGTAGGACTAAGCCCGTTCATTACGGCATCGATCATCACGCAGCTGCTTACAAAGGCCGTGCCGCGGCTTGAGGAGCTTCATAAGGACGGTGAATCTGGCCGTCGTAAGATCAACCAGTGGACACGTATGCTTAGTGTACCTCTGGCGATTATTCAGTCGATCGCGTTTATTTACATCCTTCGACAAACCGTACTTGCCGGCAATACAACAGGGCTTGCCGACCCGACAATGATCGAATGGGTCGTTGCCGTTACGGCCATGACCGCAGGCTCTATCCTGCTTATGTGGCTTGGTGAGCTTATTACTGAGCAGGGTGTCGGTAACGGTATTAGCCTTCTGATTTTTGCTGGTATTATCAGCCAATTGCCATCGACACTCAGCACCCTTGGAACGTCCCTCATGGACACTACAGACGGCGGACTAAGTGTATTCGGATGGTTTACTGTTCCGGTTAACCCATTAGCATTCTGGGTGTGTCTGGCAATTGCCGTTGTCTCACTGTTAGTGCTATATCTGCTCGTTAAGATCAATGAGGCTCAACGCGTCATAACCATTAATTACGCAAAGCGTGTTCAAGGCAACAGCAGCTACGGCGGCGTAAAGAGTATCCTGCCGGTCAAACTGATTGCTGCAGGTGTGATTCCGGTAATCTTTGCGGTCGCGTTCCTGTCGCTTCCTGCGTTCATCGGGCAGGTTTTAAAGGCAAGCAATAACCCGGCTTACCTAGAGCTCGCAAACAACCTGATTACGTGGTTCCAGGCACCGCAGCCAGGTGCGTTTACGGGTGATACGCTCTCCGCACTTATTTACCCGGTCAGCTACTTTGTTCTTGTGATTCTGTTTACTTACTTCTATACGGGTATCGTGTTTAATGCCAACGAAATTGCCGAGAACCTGCAGAAACAAGGTGGATTTGTCGAGGGTGTTCGCCCCGGCGTACAGACTGAGAAATACCTCTCTCGTACCGTTAATCGTCTGATCCTGTTTGGATCAATTGCGCTTGGTCTCATTGCCGTCATGCCGTTTGGTGCAGAATACATTTTTGCCCAATTAGGTATTAACGCCGCAAATCTCGCCATTGGTGGTACCGGACTCCTGATTGTTGTATCGGTGGGGCTTGAAACCCTTCGTCAGATCAACTCTCGTGCCCTTATGGTCACCTACGACGATTACCAGTAAAAAACCTTGGCCGATTTGCTGCTCACTTGACGCACCGCCTAGATGCGGTACAATGGGAGTATCAAATCGGCTTCATGCTTATGCCAGCATGAAGATACTCTCAAAAAGCGCTTGTGTCGCCAAGCCGTTTCGTGTATAATCAACTACTGTTATCTATGGCGAGTCAAAAGGAAGTAATTAAATTGCAAGGAAAGGTAGTGGAAGCACTGCCTAATACTCAATTTAGGGTCGAACTTGAGAATGGTCATAGTATTATCGCCCACATTTCGGGTAAGATGCGCAAGCATTATATTCGTCTTGTTCCAGGCGATAAGGTTGAAGTTGAGTTGACCCCTTACGATCTTACGAAGGGCAGAATCAGCTTCCGCCTGCGAGATTAAATTTAACGGAAAACTGGAGTTTGTTTCACTCATGAAAGTTCGTGCGAGTGTTAAGAAAATCAGTCCAGATGACCAGTTAGTGCGCCGTAAAGGGCGCCTTCGTGTCATCAACAAGAAAAAACCTAAGAATAAGCAAAGGCAGGGTTAAGCATGGCTCGAATTGCTGGGGTTGTTATCCCATCAGAAAAGCAAGTTCAGATCGCTTTGACGTATATTTACGGCATCGGTCCGAAATTTGCAGCGACCATCCTTGCGGCGGCAAAAATTGAGCCGACCACTCGGGTGAAAGATCTCACCGAGGCTGAAGAACAGCGACTTCGCGAAATAATCGACGCAGATTATACCGTAGAAGGCGACCTACAGCGCTTGGTAACAAATAATATTAAGCGTTTGAAGGACGTCAACGCGTACCGCGGACTTCGCCACAAGGCAGGACTTCCAGTTAACGGTCAACGTACTCGTACGAACGCACGAACTCGTAAGGGTAAAGCTGTCGCAGTAGGCGGCACACAGAAGAAGGCAGCGTCTAAGACGTAGAAAGGAATTTGAGATATGGCTGAAGCTAAAACATCTACTCGTAAGAAGCAGCGCCGATCAGTTCCTTCTGGTCAGCTGCACATCCAGGCAACGTTCAACAACACGATTGTTACGTTTACTGACAAAAAAGGCAACAAATTGACAGCTAGTAGCGCCGGCGCCTGCGGTTTCCGCGGAAGCAAAAAAGGTACTGCATATGCTGCACAGGTTGCTGCTGAAAAAGCCGCAGAAGCAGCAAAGACACTTCACGGTCTTACCTCTGTTGACGTCTTCGTCAAGGGTGTAGGCCTTGGTCGTGACGCAGCTATCCGCGCACTTGGTAATTTTGATATTACCGTTGATAGCATTAAAGACGTGACCGGAGTACCACATGGTGGTGTTCGTCCACGTAAGGCACGGAGGGCTTAATCCATGGCACGAGATACTTCGCCTATTGTGAAGCAGAGTCGCCGCGAAGGTTACGCGCTTCACCCTAAAGCACACAAAATCATGGCTAAGAAGACTGGTATTCCAGGCCAGCACGCACACGGACGCCAAGGTAAAGCGAGCCTTTACTCTACACAGCTCCGTGAAAAGCAGAAGGTTCGCCGCACGTACGGTCTGCTTGAAAAGCAGTTCGCACGTCTTATGAACGAAGCTACCCGCAAGCAAGGTCTTGCTGGCGAGAACCTGCTTCAGCTGCTAGAACTTCGCCTTGACAACGCTGTTTACCGCGCTGGTTTTGCCACAAGCCGCCGTGCTGCACGTCAGCTGGTTGGTCACGGTCACTTTATGCTGAACGGCCGCCGCGTTGACATTCCATCAATCCGTCTGAAAGCTGGCGACGTCCTGACTGTACGTCCAAAAAGCGCTAAATCTGGTTACTTTACGCAAATTGACGATGTCGTTAAAAATTCAATCCAAGGTCCTCTTAGCTGGCTGAAAAGCGATGCAAAGAAGCTGACGATCGAAGTAACGGGTCTTCCAAAGCGCGAAGAAGCAGAAGCCGACATCAATGAGCAGCTAATCGTTGAGTACTACTCACGCTAAAAAGGGTAAGGAGATAAGAAATGTCAAAAGTAATTCACAACCCCGCACTTGCTGCAGTGAACGAATTGAGCGCTAACGAGGCCGAGTTTGTTATCGAACCTCTTTACGCCAACTACGGCTTTACCCTCGGTAACAGCCTTCGCCGTGTATTGCTTTCGAGCATCAAGGGTGGTGCGCTTGTAGCCTTCCGCGTTGAAGGTGCATCGCACGAATTCACGACTATCGAAGGTGTTAAGGAAGATGTCGTTGACATCATGCTTAACCTCAAGAACGTCCGCCTACGAGTACACACTGACGAGCCTGTTGAACTGCGTCTTGAAAAGAAGGGTGCTGGTGTTGTTACCGCAGCCGACATCAAGACGACTGCCGACGTTGAAGTCATCAACCCAGAACAGGTCATTGCAACTATCGACGACCCAAAGAAGACACTTCTTATGGACATCGTTGCAGAAGCTGGCCGTGGTTACCGCACTATCGAAGAATCAAGCGAAGACCGTCTTCACAGCGACATGATCGCTCTTGACGCTGTCTTTACTCCAGTTCTTCGCGTACGCTACAAGGTTGACGGCACGCGTGTTGGCCAGGAAACTAACCTGGACAAGCTACGTCTTATCGTTGAAACTGACGGTACAATCACTCCACGCGAAGCTTTCGAAGAAGCAGCGGCTATCTTGGTTAACCAGTACACTGCGCTTGCAGGCAGCACGACTGTCGAGGCAGCACCTGCACTTGGCCAGGAAAGCGACGACGAAGTCAGCGAACTGAACACTTCAATCGAAGAGCTCGGCCTGACCGCTCGTACAGCAAACGCGCTGATCAACAACGACATTCGCACGGTTCACGACCTCGTGACACTAAGCGAACAGGATCTGCGCGAACTTAAGGGCTTTGGTTCTAAGGCTCTTGATGAAGTAAAAGATAAACTAGCGGAGCTTGAACTCTAATGCATCGACACGGATACAAAGGGCGCAAGTTTGGTCGCGAACGTGACCAGCGCCGCGCACTGCTAAAAGGCCTGGCAACAAGTCTCGTCGAGCATGGCAAGATCGAGACGACGCTTCCAAAAGCCAAAGAGCTAGTGCGTTACATTGAAAAAGTTATTACAAAAGCTAAGAAGGGCGACCTTGCAAGCCGACGCCAGGTGATTGCAGCTCTCTCAACCCAGGCAGCAGCTTTTAAACTGGTTGACGAGATTGCACCACAACTGGGTGGGCGCACCAGCGGTCACGTACGCGTTACGCGTACCCGTCTTCGCATCGGTGACGGTGCTCAGATGGCAAGTATTGAGTTCGTTGACGAACTTAAGGCAGTAGCCCGCGAGGAGGTAAAGGCGTAATGGTTAACGCAAAAACTTACTCACAGAAGCCAAGCGAAGTATCTCGCCGCTGGATCCTGATCGACGCATCAGAAGCTCCACTAGGTCGTGTTGCGACTCAAATTGCAACCTACCTGACCGGTAAGTACAAGCCAAGCTTTACTCCGCACATCGACGGCGGTGACTACGTTGTAGTTATCAACGCAAAAGATGTTGTTGTTACCGGAAACAAGGAAACTGGCAAGATTTATTACCGCCACAGTGGTTTCCCTGGTGGAATCAAGGACGCAACTCTTGCAGAAGTACGTGAAAAGTTCCCAGAACGAATCATCGAAAACGCTGTTCAGGGTATGCTTCCTAAGAACAAGCTCTCTTCTGAGCGCATGAAACGTCTGAAGGTCTTCGTAGGCAGCGAGCACGCCCACACTGCACAGACCCCAGAGAAAGTTGAGGTTAAATAATCATGGCTGAAGGTAAATACTTCTACGGCCTTGGTCGCCGCAAAAGCGCTACCGCCCGCGCACGTCTGTACGCAGGTAAAGGTAACGTGACGATCAACGACAAGCCTGCCAGCGACTACCTTTCTGAAAACAAAACCCTTCTTGCTGAAGTCACTGATCCACTAGCGCTCGTTGGCAAGCAAAAAGAGTTTGACGTTACAGTCCGTGTAAACGGCGGTGGTCTTGCCGGCCAGGTTGACGCGATCAAACTGGCTATCGCAAAAGCACTTACCGCAGGTCACGGTGATCTTCGATCTACATTGAAGAAAGCAGAGTTCCTGCGCCGCGACCCACGCGAAAAAGAACGCAAGAAATACGGTCTTCGTTCTGCTCGTAAGCGCGAACAGTACTCAAAGCGTTAATCCGCATCTTGGTACAACAAAATACTCCCTGGTTGACCCGGGGAGTATTTTAATTATTATAATTTTGGTTCGTTATCGAGAACTTTCCAGGCGTACCAGCTTACTAGCGATTGGTAGGGTGTCCATTTGTTTTGATCAGCAAGCGCCTGCATGACGGACTTATCGGGAAGGGTATCGAGGCCATAGAGTCTCATCACGCCCGTTCGCACGCCTAAATCTCCATAGGCGAGCACATCCAAACGGCCCATACAAAACAGTAAAAACATATGCACCGTCCATTCGCCGATACCTTTAACGGCCGTAAGCTCGCTAACAATCTGTTCGTTGGTTAGGCCGTCCAGATGGTCAAACCGTACTGAGCCGTCTAGGACGCGCTGTGCGAGGTCACAGATATACCTTGTCTTCTGGCCGCTTAAACCCGCACTGCGAAGCTCCTCGGTAGTTTTAGAGAGGATTTCTTCAGGAAGAGGGAAGTGTCCGAACAGATCAACGAATCGGCCATTGATAGTCGCAGCAGCTTTTACACTTAGTTGCTGACTAATAATACTTTCGACAAGTTCCTGATAGTAGTTGCCGTGCGGCTTAAATGTCGGCAGCCCATAGGCGTCGATGACAGGACGCAGGGTAGGGTCATTCTTTCGTAGATGATCCATCCCTTGTTTTAACGTTTCTTCCCATTTCATCTCTTTATCATACCTTGTAGCGACCAACCTGGCCAAATGATATACTAATGACATGGGATTATTCGACGACATCATGGGCATTGCCCGCGAAGTAAATGACATCAAGACCGAGATTACCGGCACGCTGAGTGATACCGTTCAAAGTATCACGGATGTCCAAAGCGAGGCAACCGATACAGTCGCGCAACTTCAAGAGCAAGTCGTTGAAACAAAAGACTCTTTGACCGGCGAAATCACCAATCTGACCGAAAATAAATAGTCATGTGGAACGATGCGCTCCATCGGTGGCTAAGGGTTCCATATACATTGAATGTCCGCTTACGTAAGCGTGTAAAGCGACCTAAGGCGACTGTTCTTTTTATTCATGGCATTGGAGCATCGGGCGCCATGTGGGACGAAGTTATTAAAGATCTTTCCAAGGATGTCGACATCGTCACGATTGATCTTCTCGGCTTTGGCCGTTCTCCAAGGCCGACCTGGGCGGTGTACAGCGCTAAAACACAGGCCCGATCAGTTGTGGCGACAATCTTAAAACTGCGCCTTAGAGGCCGTGTTATTCTGGTCGGACATTCGCTCGGTGCGCTCGTTGCCGTTGAGACTGCAAAACGCTATCCACTGCTTATAAAATCGCTTATTCTGTGCAGTCCGCCGTTTTATAGTAACCGCGAAACGAAGCTCATCTTGTCTAATCCCGATAAGGTGCTTCGCAACATGTACGTCGCCGCCCAAAAGCACCCGGATCAGATCGTAAAGATATCAGCCCTGGCGTTAAAATATGGCCTCGTCAACAAAGCGTTCGACGTTACGAGCGACAATGTCGATTCATATGTTGCCGCACTCGAGGCAAGTATCATTAACCAGACATCTCTTGAAGACGCCAAGCGCCTCCGTCTGCCTACGCATATTATTCACGGCAGATTTGATCCTGTCGTAATAAAGAAGAATCTTAAAGAAGTTATGAAACAAAATCCTAATGTTACTTTTAGTCAGATTCTTGCAGGACACGAGGTAAAAGGACTCTATGTCGGGGCGGTACAAGATGCCGTGCGAAACGTTATCGATACGAAGTAACTTTACAGCCTGCTCTTTTTTATGATATAAACAAATTATCATGAATTTGATACACGGAATCCAGTCTTGGCAAAGCCTCACGTTACGTGACGGTTTGTTCCGTGTTTTTTAAACGCCTTAGAATGTATCGAAAAGACCGTCACTATACCTTGACGGTCTTTTAAATTATCAAAAAGGAGGCATCATGCCATATTCAATTGAAACAATAACAACTTTATCGCCGCACGAGCTATCCCAGGCAGCCGAACTAACTGCAGCAGGGTTTGGCCGCGAAAACGATGCGCATAACTTACAGGATACCGAGGATCACCTGCTCGGGGCAGACGTCCTTCAGGTTATGCGACGTAACCAAGAGCTTCTTGCATTCGCTGCCTATCGGAGGCCTCTTTGGCAACCACGCAATTGAACTCGCGGGGATCATTGCACGTCCAGATAGCCAGGCAAAAGGCATAGGAACATCACTCGTTAAAGAATTTATTGACGAATATTCACCTGAAGCGCTGATTGCCTACACTAGAAACCCCGCATTACTGCGAGTACTCGGGAACGTCGGCCTTGTTTCCGATGTGATCGAGTACGAATCACCAGAACAGACAGCATTGCTCATTCCGCATGCAACGGTGGGCAAAGATGGCATCCTCTATCATATCGGACGCTACGCCCCTCACGGGCTTTATGGCGCCGACGACCCGGCCGACAGAATTTACAGAGGCGTCATATTAAAGCAACGCTGCAAAGAATTAGAAGACAAAAACTCCGCACTTGCCGTGCGAGTTGAACTTGGAGGCAACAAATGAAAAAGATACTTTTACTAGGGTCCCAGCATGGTGACGAGCCGCTCGGTGATACACTTTTTGACTACCTGAGACATAACCGTCCCGACATGCTTGAGCATGTTGACTTTCTTATCGGTAATCCCGAAGCAAAGAAAAGGGGTATCCGGTTCATTGAATCCGACCTGAACCGCAGTTATAACGGCAAACATGCGACATTCGAAGAAAGGAGAGCGAGTGAGATATTGGCATTCATCGAGCAGGGGAGTTACGACCTAGTACTGGATCTTCATACTACGACATGTGTTCAGCCGCCATGTCTGATCACGGCAAGCATCTCACATCCTTTTATTGATGCATCAAGCGTTTCAAAAATAGTACACATGAATCACGACATCGTCCGCTCCTCGCTCATCGGTGTTTTAAAGACTGCCATTTCGATCGAAGTTAACAGAGATGAAATTGACCAGACGCTGCTAAGAAGTTTAGTCGATGACATCGAGCGTTTCATTACAAATAGGACCTCCGAAACTAAAAAAGAATACTACGAAGTTTCGGCGCTTCTTCGTAAATCAGAGTTGTCCGAGCAAGAAGCCGCGCTGCTCAAAAACTTTCATAGAGCAAAGGCTGGGTTTTACCCGGTGCTTGTTGGCGAAAACTCTTATAAAAAGCACACCGATTACCTCGGTTTTAAGGCCTATAAGGTATAATGGAGACAATATGACAAAGCCCGTAATCCTCACTGGCCTCCGCGCCAACAACGACCTCACGATCGGCAACTATTTTGGCGCCATCTTGCCGATGATCGACATGGTCAAGACAAAGTCGGCCGACTACCAAATCAACATGTTCATCCCCGATTTACATAGCTTTACGACACCGATCGACCACTCGCAGCTTTACGACCAAATCCTCCATAACGCACGACTCTTTGTTGCCGCAGGTTTACCGCTTGATAATGACGGTATTCATCTTTATCGTCAAAGTTACATTCCGGCACACAGCGAGATGACATGGATTCTCGACTGCTTTACCGGCTTTGGTGAGATGAGCCGCATGACGCAGTTCAAGGACAAGTCAGGTTCTATTGGCGCCGATCGTACGAGCGTGGGTCTCTTTAACTATCCGGTACTTATGGCCGCGGACATTCTGCTCTACAATGCAAAATACGTGCCTGTTGGCGACGACCAATCGCAGCACCTGGAGTTCGCTCGAGACATTGGCATGCGAATCAATAACCGCTTTGGTGATATGTTTACTATTCCAGAAGCCGTCAAAGACCAGCACGAGTTCTTCGGCAAAGATCAAGGGCTTCGTATTAAAGACCTCGTCAACCCGACCAAAAAGATGAGCAAGTCGGATGATACCGGCAAAGGAGTGATCTTCCTAGGCGACGATCCTCAGGCTGCCGCTAAAAAGATTATGTCAGCGACTACAGATGACTTCGCAGAAGTTCGTTTTGACCGCATCGAGCGCCCGGGTATCAGCAACCTGCTAGAGATTCTTGCACTTCTTCGTGGTACAAAGCTGTCGGATGTTATTGCAGAATTTGAAGGTCAGACACGCTATGGGGACTTTAAAAAAGTAGTAGCCGACGAAGTGGCAGCATTTCTGACAGACTTCCAGGCACGGCTTCAAAATGTAGACGATGCAACGATTCTGCGCAAACTTGAGCAGTCGGAAGCAGCCGTAGGCGCAACAGCAAAAGAAACACTACTTCGTGTCCAGCAGGCTGTCGGCCTCCGCCCAGGGAGTAACTAATGGTTAAGGTTTCTGCAGGTGACATTATTGCTATTTTACGGCGCTTCGAAGTTGCCGGAGATGAACATGTTCCGCGACATGTAGAGCATATTACCTACTCGCATCCCGACCCAAAGAACACACTTGTCTCATTCCGGTTTGGCAAGCGTGCCTTTTACATTCTTTTTGATGATACCGCAGAGGATAATACAAGTTATATTCTCGATCAGATCCATACGGCAAAACAGGATGTTCAGGGCGAAGTACTAGAGAATCCGAATGACCATCTGACCACCTATGCCTTACCGTTTAAGGGCAAGGAGGTTTATCTCTTCGCCGTTATTTCACACAAAAAGCGTCTTGATACCGTCCTTGCAGAGCGGTATCCAGATACCTCGCGGAGCACCTGGCAAAAACATATTAAAGCTGGTCACATTAGCGTGAACGGTGAGGTCAAGACCTCACCAAAGCAGGATGTCACCGAGTCCGACGATATTGCCTTGAACGTACCAAATGAGACCGACTTCAGCGAATATGAATTGCCCGTTCTCTATATGGACGATAATGTGGTCGTCATTAATAAGCCGGTTGGCGTTTTAACACACAGCAAGGGCGCGCTGAACGATGAATTTACCGTTGCAGATTTCTTCCGACGGTTTACGAGCGTAGGACTTGATACAAATCGCCCAGGTATCGTACACCGTCTCGACCGAGACACGAGCGGCGTCATGATCGGCGCCCGCAATGAGCAAACGGCAACGCTCCTGCAAAAACAATTTGCCGACCGTAAAACAAAGAAAACCTATATTGCCGTTATTGATGGGCACTTAAAAAATCATTCCGCAAAGATAGATCTCCCAATTGGCCGCAACCCGTCCGCACCGAGCACCTTCCGTGTCGATGCAAAAGGCAAACCGGCTGTCACTAACTACACTGTACTTACTACGAATGACAAACTGAGCCTGGTAGAACTCCGACCCGTCACAGGCCGTACGCATCAGCTGCGAGTCCATTTACAGTACCTTGGCGCACCTATTCATGGTGACCGTGTATACGGCAAGGCTGCCGATCGACTCTACCTCCACGCACAAAAACTAGAGATTACCATTCCGATGAGTGACCGCAAGGTATTCGAAGCGCCGGTTCCTGCGGATTTTGCCGCAAAATTTGAGGGCAAGTAATCTATGGCGGTATTTATTTACCATCCAGAAACAAAACGGACTCTCGACTCGTTGGCGCGACAACTACCGCAATCCTTACTGTTATCCGGCCCGCACGGCGTAGGACTACAGACAGCAGCGACGGCACTGGCAGGCAAAAATATTGCATCCCTTATTATTCCGCATGATAAAACAGGGCACTCAGACCCCGAAAACGGCACCATTACAGCCGAAACGATCCGTAAGCTCTACGAGCAGACCCGTTCAAAACAGACAAAAAGCCACGTGGTCATTATTGATAACGCCGACCGTATGAGCCAGGCCGCCTCGAATGCTTTCTTGAAGTTACTAGAAGAACCAGCGAGCAATATTCATTTTATCCTTACTTCGCATACCCCCGAGAAGCTACTGCCGACCATTCGTTCGCGTGTCCAGCACATAGTACTTCGGATGATCTCATCTCAGCAGACGAACGATTTTCTTGATGAATTAAATATCACCGATCCGACTAA
>DASUVJ010000031.1:0-9212 GCA_036378995.1 Saccharimonadales bacterium (SeqCode) | reverse complement strand
GCATCTTGCTTTTGCGGCTGAGTGCGATGACGGCGTCACACTTGCTGTAAATAAGCGTCACGGCACGCTCGACGATGTCGATGTTCCATTCAACACGCTCGCGGCGAGGGCGGTACATGCGCATAATCTCGCGGATGTCCTTACCGTCGACCTTAACGACAAACGGCAACAGAGAAATAAGCAGCAACATACCAGGCAGCAGCAGACCGTCACGATAATGTTCGACATATTGTCGAAGATCAGTACAATGTTGGGCCACTAGCGGCGTGTCTGTTTTAAATGCCGCATACACGCCCATCATGCCAACCTGGCCAGGAGTGAAGAAGTGAATGACATCCAAGTCGAGTTCACGCACGCGCGAAAGCACGCGGGGCGGGAAGAAGAGACTGGTGTCATAGTCGTCGTAAAATGCCCCTTTAATACTCGGGAAACGAATGACGTGCTCGTCCTCCGAGAATTCCTCGGCATACTGGCTTGGGCGGATAGAGCGGGCGGGGCAAAAAATATATACCTCGTGCCCCTGATCCTCAAGGTGCTTTTTTAGTGATTCAACAACAAAGACGATGCCATTAATGGATGGCCGGTAAGTGTCTGTAAAAAGTCCGATACGCATAGCTTGTCCCGATTATACCAGCTGGGAATACATTTTGACGAGCCGCTCGGCCGCCTGCGTACTGTCAAAACGGTCGGCTATCGCCTTGGTTTTGGCCTGTTGTTGTTTGTACGATTTTTTATCAGAACGCAGCTTTTTGACTGCACCAGTAAAACCGTCGTCATTTACACGGATTGCGTCTTTACCGAAGGTGTCGTTGTACTCCGGAATGTCACGCAGAATAATAGGGAGTCCTGCACTGGCGGCCTCAAGTACGCACATCGGGTGGTTCTCTTGCTCAGCCGGAAGACAAAATACATCTGCAGCAGCCAGGTAATCACGAACTTTTTCGTGCGGGATAACGCCTGTAATCAGCAGATTAGCCGGAGCGCTTTCCATAAGTTTTTGCATTTTAGCGTAGTCGGCACCAAGTTGCTTGAACGGAATACCGCCAACCCACACAAACTGTACATCAGGAAGCTCGTTCGCCATCTTTATAAAGATATCAAGACGCTTGCGCGGTTGGACCTGACCGTTACCTACGACGACAAAACTGTCATCGGCAATATCAAGGCGCTTTCGTGCAGCCTTTTTGTCGTCAGCTTTAGGAACATATCGCTGCATGTCGATGGTGTTATAAAAGGTTTCAATGCGCTCTTTTGGCACCCCAAGGTCTTCGTGGAGGATACGCGCGACCGTCCCTGAGACCGCCAAGACCTTATCACCCTTGCCGTAGTACCATTTCATGTAAGATTTAGCGACGGGCAGCCAATACTGCGCACCGACGATCGAACCAACAAGCGACGCTGGTACAACGTGTGCTGAAATAACCTTTTTTGGCCCTTTTTGCAGGAGCTTACGGATAACACGCGGACCAAACGTATGCAGATGGACGATGTCGCAGTCAGTCGACCGACCAAAGTCGCCGCGAATAAGCGTGACATCTTTTCGTTTTTCAAGTGCAGATGCGAGTTCAGTATAAGCAGTGTGGACACCATGTCCCTGGACCGAGATATCACTCTCGGACACCATATTAACGCGAATTTTTTTCATGCTCATTAGTGTATCATGGCCTCGCGAATCGCACCTGCAACTTTGGCCGGAGATTCAATTGGCAAGAGGTGACCGCCGGTTAAAAATACTGTCTTTGTGCCGCCAAAAACCGCCTCCATATCAAACGAGTCGCGCTGAGCTGCGGTTGTATCGAACATCCCGCAAACTACCAGTGACACTTTACCTGAGCTAACATGCCTATACGCCGAACCATCGAGAATCATATCGACCAGTCCTGCCTGATAAACGACTTGCTGATACGACGGACGCGAGTGCCAGCCAACCCAGCGAATACGGCGCAGCGCCTCTCGGGTACGCAGTTTTGCAAGCACTACTGATCGCATTAAAATGAACACCTGCCAGTTATAGATATGCGCCCAAAAATGCGCCGAATTCATGATCATCTGGCTATAGCGCGCATACACGTAGCTAGGTGTCGGCACGGGATTAAGAAGAATTATCTTTTTAGTGTCTAAGATTGTTTTATCAAGCACGGCAGAACAACCGAATGAATGGGCGCAGATAGCCGCAACTTCGCCGAGTTCAGCCTCGATCAGTTCCAGAGTTTCGTTAAACCATCGCTGCAGCTCCGGCGCGCCGGGCAGCGGCGTCGGGTCGCTTTTGCCATGGCCCGGCAGCTCTACGATCGCCAGGCGAAAATCCTTCGCGAGCTCCTGAGCAAGCGGCACTAGCCCAGAATAATCGCCGCTGATACCATGAAGCAGCACTAAAAGCGGCAGATCAGAACCGCTCGTTTGCCAAACACTGGTCGTGTGGCCGTCTTTTTTAAGCGGTGTATGTTTTAGTTGGGCTTCCGACCACTGAGAGTAATCCATAATCCGAGTATACCAAGTTACGCAATTGTCGTTCCGACGGGTTCGCCGGCAGCTGCGCGGGCAATATTGCCTTCGCCAAGAAGATCAAAGACCACGATCGACTGCTCGTGATCATAGGCAAGCGCGATCGCCGCCTTGTCCATGACGCGAATATCCGGCTGCTCAACAGCCTGGAGAAGCGTCAGTTTGTCGAACTTAACAGCGTCGAGATTGATTGCCGGGTCGCTGTCGTACACGCCGTCAACCTTGGTAGCTTTAAAAATAACATCACACTCAAGCTCGAGCGCCAGGCTGACCGCTGCTGTATCGGTCGTAAGGTATGGTCGGCCAATACCGCCAGCAACAATGACGACGCGGTTTTTTTCAAGATGAGAGAGCGCACGCCGGTGCGTAAACTGGTCGGCTACCTGATCCGCTTTGATATTTGTAAGCGCACGGGCAGGGAGCGCTGCGGCATTGAATACATCCGCCAGAGCTACCGCATTCATCATGGTCGCCATCATACCGATATTGTCGGCCGTGACACGTCCTACACCTCCGCCAACGAGCTGGGCACCACGGGCGTAATTACCGCCGCCAATCATCACGACGACCTGCGCGTTCTTTATCTTTTTTATCTCGTCGGCGATCCACATCGCCCGCTCGGCGTCGAATCCGCCATCGTACTTACCTTGCAGCTGTTCACCGGATAACTTCAAAAGGATGCGCTTATACATGATTAGAGTATAGCAAATGAAAAACGCCCGCCCCGTACCGCCAGGTTTGGCGGCAGGGGCGAGCGTGCGACGAGCCGGAGCTCATCTCATCCGATCGGCATGAAGCCGTCGGGATCCCACGGGACGTGCAGATCGAACGGGTCGAGGCCACGACTGATGTCGAAGCCGACGAGGACCATCCAGGCCGCGATGCAGCCCAGCAGCACCCAGCGGTGCCAGCTCTTCCGACGGAGTACCGGCAGTCCCACACACAGCAGGCCGCCGAACAACACCGGGTACGACACGAAGTCGTGGAAGAGCTTGGTCGGGGAGTCGAGCAGGGCGCCCGCGCCCAGTGCCTTGTAGCCAGCGCCGTCAAGCGCGTGGAACCCGACACCGGCCGCGAGACCGATCACTCCACAAGCGATCAGCCTCGTGGGCGTGATCACTCGTCGTTCGGCGTCCAACGTTCGCCACGACAGGGCCGACACGGCCGCTGCGGTGGTAAGAACGAAGGTGTCGCCGATCATGAGCGACCAGCTGCCCGTGCTGAAGTTGATCAGCTCGGGCGGGGTCCGGTGCTCGAAGCCCATGGCGAACACCATCAGTCCCAGCGGCGAAGCCAGCAGGACCATAGTGACCGCTTCGACCGGCTTGCCCCTAGAGGCGAACCGAACGAAGCAGTAGTACAGCACCAGCCAAAGGGCCAACAGTAGCCCTCGCAGATATTCCTGAGTCACGTCTTTCCGATCGTTGAGGCAGACAGTACCGCGCACGCCGCCCGTTCTCCACACAGGGCAGATACTAGGGCGGCGCAGCGGTTCAGCTCCGCGGCGGGGTCGTCTTCAGAGGCCAGGCCGGCTTCTTGCGCCAGATCGGACGCCAGTCGTGCACGTGGGCCGACTGCGCCTTGATCGAGTGGCGGTGGGGCGGGAGCGTGCTGTCCATGCGGACGAGCACGAGCCAGACCAGCGCCGGCAGGAGCGTCAGACCCAGCAGGCCCGCGAAGCCCCACGACCAGTCCGAGCCGGCCAGCACGGCGACCAATGTCATGAAGACGAGGTAGCCGTAGCCGGCGTAGAGCAGGAAGTTGTGGTAGATCTTCGTGGGCGAGAGGATGGCCTCCAGCGGGTAGGCGAAGTTCTTCAACTCGTCGAAGGTCAGGTAGAAGGCGATCGCGATCGCCGCCACCTGGACGAGGAAGTGCAGCCAGAACGCGTTGTACCAACGGTCCTCCACGGGGAGGCGCTGCGCCAGGACCAGGAGGCCTGCCGTCGTCAGCCCCAGGAGGATGTCCCCCGGGAAGAACGACAGGAACTGCTTCTTCGGGCCGAGCGGGAGCCAGCGGCTCTCCAGGACCTTCGCGATGACGATCATCAGGCCGGGCGTGATCACCAGGCACAGCAGGAACGTCACCACGAAGTTGTGGTCGGTCAGCCATGCCCAGTAGAAGGGCAGGCCAATGCGGTCGTCGGTCAAGGAGCTCACCTTGCTTTCGTTCGAAGGGTGGGAGGTGCGAAACGACCTCCCTCGGTCATTTGCCTAAAAATTGTATCATATTTTTTATAAAAAGTCAATATATCTTATCTGTTACAATAGATCCATCATGGCAAAAAAGAAACCCGCCTCAGCCCCTAAAACCGTCCTCAATCGAAGGGCTCGCTTTGATTACGACTTAGGTGATGAAATAGTAGCCGGCATCGTCCTGACTGGCCCCGAAACACGTGCCGCACGCGACGGCCACATTCAGCTAAAAGGTTCGTTCGTCACAATTCGCAGCGACGAGTTGTGGCTCAATAATGCCAGCTTCAGCCTCAAGCTCAATCAAAAAGGACAGGCAGGCGCTCGCACGATCGACACGGCACCGCGAAAGCTCCTTGCCAGCCGCAAGCAAATAGACACGCTCGCTGCCCGTAAAAAAGACGGCATGTCAATCGTTCCGACAAAGCTTTTAACGACAGGCAAGTTCATCAAAGTTGTCATTGCTCTTGGTAAGGGCAAAAAGCGTTACGACAAACGCGAAACTCTCAAGCGTCGCGACCAACAGCGCGAAGCCGCACGGGCCATCAAGCACGCCTAGCATGGTACAATTAGGGATATATGAAGCTATATTCCTGGAACGTCAACGGCATGCGCGCGGTCGAGAAAAAGGGCGCGCTAAAAACTTTTATCGAACAAGAAAATCCTGATGTCATTTGTTTTCAGGAAACAAAAGCCCACATTGAGCAATTAGACCCGCAATTTCCCGAATACGAAAAATTCTGGTCTTCGGCGGACCGCAAAGGGTACTCCGGCACGTCTGTCTGGACGAAAGTGGCTCCGTTAAGCGTCTCCTACGGTCTACCTGAAGGGCTCATTAGCGAATACAAACTCGACAGCGACAAATACGGCGATCCGTCAAACGAAGGCCGTGTCATTACGTTGGAGTTTGAAAACTTTTACCTTGTTACGGTCTACACCCCAAATAGCAAAGGCGACCTTACGCGCCTAGAACTGCGCCACAAACAGTGGGACCCGGCGTTTCTTAGATACGTCCAGGGACGTGAAGAGACGAAGCCGGTTATCTTTTGCGGCGACCTAAACGTAGCTCACACCGAGATCGATCTTGCTAATCCAAAGCCGAACGTAGGCAAACATGGCTTTACCATCGAAGAGCGTGAAGGTTTCGATAAATTCCTCGAGGCCGGCTACGTCGATACCTTCCGCATGTTCAATCAGGAAGGTGGTAATTACACCTGGTGGACCCACTGGGCCAACGCACGCGAGCGAAACGTCGGGTGGCGCATCGACTATTTCTTGGCTTCCGGCGGCATTAAAGATCAGATTAAAAACGCTGCAATTCATCCAAAAATCATGGGGTCCGATCACTGTCCGATCAGCATCGAGGTTGACGCGTAATGCCAGCCCCGAAACAACAAAATATAACACTCGAAGAACTGAATCAAAAAATCTGGACCCATCTGGAGGAACGTGACTGGCACACGAACCCATCGCGAGGTCTCGCCATATCGGTCGCCCTCGAAGCCAATGAACTCCTCGAGCACTACCAGTGGGGTGACGAACCTGTCGGAGGTACTCAAGAAGTCGGTGAAGAACTGGCAGACATTCTTATTTATTCGATGCAGATTGCTCAGCAAAACAATATCGACATTGCCGACGCTATCAACAAAAAATTAGAAAAAGCCGCTAAAAAATACCCGGCAAGCGACTTTAAAGGCAAAGGCAAGGACGAGCGACGCGCCAACTGGATGAAAAACAAGATGGCACATAAAAAGACCGGATCAGGCCTCTAAGAATGCTTTCGCCGGCACTTGAAACTGAACTCGCTGCCGCACGTGCCAATCAGCTGTCCTATACCCTAAGCCCGGAAAATGCAGCACTTCTTCAGGAGAAAACACTTGTCATGCTCGTGAGCCCTGTTGCCGTAGGAAAAAGCTATGCGATCAGCCGGCTCATTCAAGCTGACGAGGAGTTTAAGCCGGTCGCGGTCATTACGACACGAGAAGCAAGACAGGATGACGACCCCGCGCTTTTTAGAACTGTGCCTCACGACGATGTTCATGTTGGTCAAATTCTAGGCGCCATCAAAAACGGAGAGATGGTAAATTACACTGTTCATCCAACCTCCGGCCGTATTTACGGGACGTTTCCAAGCGATTACCCCGGTACATTCAATGTACTTCCGACGCTCTCCGGAGCAGTCGAGCAGCTCAGATCAGCACCATTCAAGCGTAGTGTCGTTATTAGCCTCAGTACGGACCCCGAGACCTGGAAACACCGGCTTAATCTGCGCTACCCGGAAGCAAGCGAAGAGCGATCAAAGCGTCTTAAAGAGGCTGCAGTTTCGCTCAAATGGATGCTTCATCCCGATCAAAGCCACACTATCTTTTGGGCAGATAATCCGGATGACCCCGAGGCGGTTGTCCGATCTATAATCGGCATAGTAAAATATAACGAGAAGAGTGATCAGGCAGCCAGAGAAAATGCTCGCCGAATGTTAGAAATCGCGGAGGAATTATCATGACAGAAAAAGTATGTACGCTATTGTTTTTGCGCCGCGGAGACGAGATTTTGCTCGCCATGAAAAAACGCGGCTTTGGATCGGATCGCTACAACGGCGTTGGCGGCAAGATCGAACCGGGCGAAACCATAGAGCAGGCGCTACTACGCGAATGCCATGAAGAAATCGGCGTGACGCCTATGAACTACTGGCAGGTAGCAGAGCACGATTTTACCCAGCAAGAGAGCAACGAACCTTGGCGCATGTACGTCCATGCTTATTTATGCGACGAATGGCAGGGCGAGCCTGTAGAGACCGAAGAGATGGCACCCGAGTGGTTTAAAATAGAGGACATTCCGTACGATAATATGTGGCAAGACGACGAGTTTTGGCTTCCACAGGTGCTCGCTGGCAATAAAGTCCATGGCCTATTTACTTTTGATGAAAATGACAATCTTTTAACGCACGACGTGCGCATTGTTGACCAGCTCCCAAGCGAGCAGCAACCAGCATAATCACATGGAAACACATCCGTACTGGCAAACACAAACCGCCGAGAAGCCGCTTTTTCCGGATATCGAATGGAGCAAGCCCGAGCAGCGATCCCAAGCGGGGAGATTAGGAATCATCGGGGGCAACAAACTTGGTTTTGCCGGCGTCGCCGAAAGCTACAGCACAGCTCTTAGCGCCGGAGCAGGAGAGGTACGCGTTCTCCTGCCCGATGTACTTCGGAAGACTATTCCTTCAACGATTACCGATACAATTTTTGCCCCGACCAATCCTTCGGGCAGCCTCTCGCGCGAGGCGCTGACGGAAATGCGGGCGCTTGGTGAATGGTCAACAGGAATCCTGATGGCGGGCGATGCTGGCCGAAACAGCGAAACCGCGATTTTATACGAGGACTTCCTTCGTGATTACGAAGGCCCGCTTACGATGACGCGCGATGCGGTCGACCTTATTAAAAACGGCTCCCAGCAAATCGCAGAGCGTCCGAACACGCTGCTTGTCGTATCCTTTGCGCAGACACAAAAGCTATTCCAAAGCGTGTACTATCCAAAAATTTTGACATTTAGCATGCAGCTTGCGAGCCTTGTTGAAGCGCTGCACAAATTTACCATTACCTATCCGGTGACAATAATGACACTGCATAAGGATTACCTCATCGTTGCGAGTGACGGCAATGTTACGACCACCGAATGGCAGAATCCAATGGCAATCTGGAGAGGGAGCGTTGCGGCGCGTGCGGCCAGCTACTGGCTCTGGAATCCAAAAGCACCCATTGAGGCTGTTACCGCGAGTATAGTAAATACGCAGTAATATTTACTCTTCGTCACTGTTATGTCAAAATAAAAACATGCGCGAGCTGCGGCCGATGGTAGAACGTCCTCCTCATCTCGTTGAAGAAGAGGTTGACGCCCTCCTTTTAAGGGGCGACGTTTTAAATGCGGCTCATGTCATTGGTGAGCTAGGCCAAAGTGATAGCACTCAGGCCTTTTCCCACACGGATTTCAAAGCCCTCTCTCTGCCGCTTTATGAACTCGCTTTTCACCCACCGACCGAAGAAAGAATCGATGCGGCGAACGACACATACGGATTGCTCGCCGGCCTTATTGAAGATGAACTCGCCAAACTTGCCGAGGCCGCACCGCAAGATCGTGGAGATTATTTAGGCAGACTGGGCGAGCTGACTATCTTTAGTCTTTTCCTCCGCGACGGAATCCACCCGGATGCCGTCACTGTACCCGTACCAGCCACACGTCAGGCCGATAAGTTCGGTGCTATCGATTTCTATCTCACACCAGTAGGTACCGGCAAAATTGACGACGGCTGGCCTTTTCAAGTAAAGCTCTCTAACCGGGGCGCCGAAGAACACCGAAAACGAAGTACGATACCAGTCGTAAGTCTTGAATCCTTAGATAGAAGATTCTACCGGCGGCCCGATCATCCGCGATCACTGCCGCAGCGTCTTCTGCGTGAGCTGGCAGGGACCTCTACCGATAGTGACCTTGGAAGGCTCGCTCATGCCACATCGGCTC